>JAIRZR010000386.1 GCA_031267155.1 Prevotellaceae bacterium
GTATTGGACAAATTTCTATTGATATTAATGCCCTGCGGGCAATTGGACATGGCAATTTTATTTCAGCAATTAAATTTGTGACATTAAACATTTATACGTTATTTATTTTTCATCCCTAAGTAAAAAAGTTTCTGGCAGTTTTTTGTAAAAATGAATGTCCGCAGAGTTATAAACCCTGCGGACTGTTTCTTAGTATTAATTTTTAAAATCTTTAATTTGACAGTATTATGCCTGTGTTTCCAGATAAACCACATGGGTCTGGAGATATTCTTCCAGTCCGTGTTTACCGTCGGCGCCGCCGATTCCCGATTTGCGCCATCCGGCATGGAATCCCTGCATTGCCTCGAAGTTTTCGCGGTTTACGTAAGTTTCGCCGAATTTCAAAGCGCGTATCAGTTTGAATGTCAGATCCAGATTTTGTGTATATATGGATGATGTCAGTCCGTATTCACAATCATTAGCCCATTCAATGACTTCGTTTACGTCGGTAAACTCGACAATCGGCAATACCGGTCCGAAAGTTTCTTCCTGAATGATATCCATCTTCTGAGTAGCGTCAATCAAAATGGTCGGTTCAAAGAAATATCCCTTGCTGCCAATGCGTTTGCCGCCATAAATCAGTTTGGCGCCCTGCTGAACAGCCTTGGCTACTTTTTCTTCCACCAGTTTCAGTGCATTTGCCTCGATAAGCGGTCCCATATCCAGATCCTTGATTTCGGCGGGATTGCCCACTTTGACTTTCTTCATTCCTTCTAACAGTTTTTCGACAAAAGCGTCTTTCACTTTGGAATGAACATATACCCGTTCAGCGCAGTTGCAAACCTGTCCCGTATTGATAACGCGGGAAGCGATTATGGATTTAACGGCCAAATCGAGATCGGCGTCGTCAAATACGATTGCGGGAGCTTTTCCTCCGAGTTCCAGTGACACTTTTGTGATATTCGGTGCAGCGGCAGCCATCGTCTGCTGTCCGGCAGCAACGCTTCCGGTGAGACTGACCATTCCGACTTTCGGATTGGAAGCCAGCTCCTGCCCGATTACGGAACCTTTGCCCATTACCAGATTGAATACTCCGGCAGGCAATCCGCTCTCTTCCACTATCTGTGCAAAGACATACGCATTTTCCGGAGTCAACTGACTCGGTTTTATCACAATAGTGTTTCCTGTAACCAAAGCCGGAGCAGCTTTGCGGGCAATCAGGAAGAACGGGAAATTCCATGGCAAAATCCCTGTAGTAACTCCAATTGCTTTTTTAAACAGAAAAATACTTTCGTCAGGACGGTCGCTCTGAATGATTTCTCCTTCGTAACGACGCGCCCATCCTGCCATATACTCAAGATAATCGGCAGTAAACAGGACTTCGACATTCGCCAGTCCCTGAACTTTCCCTCCTTCACTGACAATGATATCGGTAAGTTCCTTTTCCCGTCTGCGGATGCCTGCCGCGATTTTGAGCAGATAGGAAGCTCTTTCGACAGCAGGGATTTTTTCCCAGCATTTCTGCGCTTTTGCAGCCGCATCAATCGCTTTTTTAGCGTCTTCCACGCTTCCTTCAGGCATACGGGATATAACTTCTTCGGTTGAAGGATTCAGCACATCAATCCATTTTCCTGATGTGTTTTCGGCAAATTTGCCGTCAATAAACATTTTTAGCTCTCTCATAATAAAACATTTTATATATTTAGTAGAATAAATTTTTCACAAAGGTAATAATATATTTCTGAAACAGGCATAAAAAAATATTTCAATCTTTTTAATGACATGAAAAAATACCTGCAACATTGAGTTGTCTCGCATTGTAATGTATTAGCAGTGTGCTAATTTTGGCAGTGAGAAAATATATTCAATATTTTGTGATGGCATACTTGCTGTTCATGATTGCTTGCGAAGACGTCAACATCAAAAATATTTGGATGAAGGCGAAATCTATTATATCGGCATTGTCGATTCGATAAAAATATTTCCTGGTAAGGAACGGGTACGGTTTTCGTGGCAGATAAATGCCGATCCGCGCATCACCGGCGCTTTCATTTCGTGGAACGAATATTTTTTCAAGGACAATTATCTGGTTTTATGAACAGTATTTTGTCCCCAAAAAATATTTTTAGAAAAAATGAACATTTTTTTGTATCGTATTAAAAAAATGCTATACCTTTGCATTCATGAATTGAAATTTAAAGATAAAGAAATGGTTAGATTCTTCTCAAATGATTGTAAGTTGAACCGGGTTTCCGACTGGTTTGGCACGGTTTTGGAGACAGAAAGACCAAATCAAGTAAGTTATCAAATCGCCGTAAATTATTTTTCATGTTTACGGCTTTTCTTTTTATTAAGACAGACCAGCGCAGCCTGCGAAAGTCATCCCCAGCGCTCCGGACAGACCGTCCCAAGTCGGGAAAGTCTGTCCCCGACACTCGGACAGACCTTCGCAACTTGCGAAAGTCTGTCCCCGATACCCGGACAGACCTTCGCAACTTGCGAAAGTCTGTCCCCGATACCCGGACAGACCTTCGCAACTTGCGAAAGTCTGTCCCCGATACCCGGACAGACCTTCGCAACTTGAGAAAG
>JAIRZR010000385.1 GCA_031267155.1 Prevotellaceae bacterium
ATAAATGTTTAATGTCACAAATTTAATTGCTGAAATAAAATTGCCATGTCCAATTGCCCGCAGGGTGGGGTGTCAAAAATCCGGTTATTGTTTCAAAAAATATTCGTTCAATTTTTTCCAAAGCATGATAGCCCGAAGGGCTTTATTTTCATAACCGCAGGTCGCGACCTGCGGAAAACGCTCGCCTCCCGGTCACTGCCTGAAAGGCAGAACTGCGTTTTAAATCCTGCCTTTCAGACAGTTTTGTCTGCGCACAGATTCCGCAGGTCGATGACCTGCGGTTATGAAAATCCGGCTTTTCAAGCCGTTTCCCGGGATGGAAAACAGTCCCATATCATAATTTATGGAGTGCAAATTTTAAAATTTACCCTCTGGATTTTTAACACCCCACCCGCAGGGCATTAATATCAATAGAAATCTGTCCAATACACCTTTACAACCCCGTTAGGCCCGTTAGGGCTTGAATCAACCGCAGGTTGAATGTTAGGATATTTTGTAAACAATTCCGCCATTTGCCGTCGCGTGCAAGCTTTAAAAGGCTTGTGGCTGGAGGTAAACGGTTTTTTATTGATGTCCTACGGACAATTAATCAACGCTATTCAACTTTTAGTTTTTAACTCTCTTGATGCCCTGCGGGCAATTTCGCGATGCGCATTATGTTCACAGTATCATTAAACTGTTACACTTTATTTATTGCGCATCCCTAAGCGCAAAACTGAACCGGAAAAAATAGACTATGGGATGCAAAATAAACAGTAATGGTTTCAGGATACATTAGACTTCTTCGGGAAATACTATAAATACAACTTTATATATTTGAAAATCAATATCCATTATTCTATTTTTCCAAAGAGGTCTATTTTACCATCTAAGGTAAAACCCCTTTATGAGAAAAAGTTATACCTTTGCATCGAAATATCAATGAAAATTTTAATAAAATATTGGAAGAAAGAGTACAGGAGGATGTTCAGGAGCAGTTAAAGGGGGAACGAATTTAAAGTTACACAGTACAGTATGGAGACATTACATGATATTTTTTACGTTAATATTAAAACAGATAAAAATTAGAATTATGACAACACGACGAAAGTTTATCAAACAGTCATCCGCAATCGTTGCGGGAGGACTTTTAAGCGGGAACCTGTTTTCCGCCTGTCAGACAGGGGAAATTGTCCTGACAAACCGGCTGGGTATGCAGTGGCGTCCGGAAGACATTCTATTCTTCCTTCAAAACAAGGACGGAAGAACAGTATCCCTTCCGCTGAGCAAAGCCAAACGCACGGGCGATTACTCCGCCATGTTTTCCGGACAGACGGAAATTGACGGCGTTCCGTTCATCTGCAAAATCAAAGCGGAGCTTGAGCCGGATGCGCCGGCGGCAAGTTTCACACCCTCGTGGGAAGTCGAAAAGGACATCGAAAACTGGGAAGTCGGCGTTGCGTATCAAAAGGACTTTTCGGGAGAGTGGCGGGTACAGTCGTATCCCTTTGCCGGTAACAGCAGCAAGGTCGACATCAATCCCATGCGCTACTGCGGGATTCCGGGCGCGCTGGTGTACCGTCCCGACCTTTCGACCGTACTTCTGTTTGCCATCGACAGCCGTTCTGATTACCTCAATCCGACGACATGGACAGGCAAAACACGGTTCGTCTTCGAGAGCGGAACGACAGTGCCAACATTTTTCGCCTGTGGTGGAAAAATGGAAGCCGGCAGACAGTACGAATTGCCGCTGCAAGTGTTTACCGACACATCCGGCAAGTTTACGACCGCCATTCCGAACATCGTCAAAACGTGGATGAAAACGGTGGAATATAAAGTCGAACCGCTCTTTGTCCGCACGCCTCAGGAAGCGTTCGATATGGTGTTTGAGTTTCGTAAAAACCCGTCTCATTGGGTCGAAGGTAAAGGTTTTAAGCACAATAATCTTGCTCCGTTTTGTTATCCGGGCGAGTATCCGATGTTCTGCATCTGGGATTACCGGATGTATCTGAAAACCGGCGATAACAAATACCGTGAACGGGCTTTCAAACAGATTGATTATCTGTTCAAAGCGCAGCAGCCGAGCGGAGTGTTTCATACCACGCTTAATTTGAAACCGCGAAAAGGCGTAAACGCCTTCGGACACAATCATACTCAGCCCGACAAGCCTTACGAAGATTATTGCAGCGCCGATCATCAACATGACGCTTATAAACCTGACATCAACGCAATGACTGCCCGTTATCTGTTAAAGTTCTGGAAGATGTTAAAAGATAACAATGATGCTGCTATCGGCAGGGAAAAACTGCAGGAGATTTACGACCGTTCAGTCAAGTGTCTCGATTACGTTCTTGCGCAGCAGAATGAAGACGGCGGTTTTTCGCAGTGCGTGGATATTACGACCGGCAAGCGGGCTGTTTCAACGGTTTGCGGACGGACGATGGTCGCGTTTCCATACGCAACGGAGATTACCGGCGACAGGAAGTATCTCGAAGCCGCATTGAAAGCCGAAAAGTTTTTGCGCGAGAACGTGCAGAACAAATTCTGGTACACCGGAGCGCATCCCGACCTGCCGCCGGAAGATTTTGAGCAGGACAGCATCTTTAACGTGATTGAATACTGGCTCGACAAATACGGGCGGACGAAAGACCGGGATGCGCTCGACAATGCCATCGCCAACGCTTATTACGCTTTGCTGTACTGGTGTCCGAAGCAGTTGAGCTGGGTGAAAAGTCCGACGCAGCTTGCACACAGCGAACAGGTTCATTACAATACTTATGCTGTTTACACATACAACAATCACAAAGTCGTTTCACTCGACCGGCTGCACAGGATAACGGATAATCCCCTGTTCCTGCAACTCCGTGACAGGGTGATGCAAAACATGTTTTTCACGCAAACGCTCGACCCGCAATGGCAGGGATCAATCAGCGAAGCAATCGCCGATCCGTGGCTGGAACGAAAGTGGGCAAAGCAGGATTTTGAGTTTAAAGGCGTGATTTATCCGAATCAAACCCTGGAGTTTATTTCGGAACTCTGGGATTTGGGACTGGTGAAATAGTAACTGCCGACATGCAGATGACGCAGATTGCGTGAAAACCGGGAGTATATGTGCTGGGAACTGATAGCGGGTAACTCGAACTGCCGCTGGTACTGGTGGATGGAGAAAGACGATCCGGTGAAGATAATGGAAACTCATCGGTTTTCAGCGCCAGCCTACAAGTCAAAACCGCAGTATGAAAGATTAAAGCTCTTGTTGCATATCGGGAAATCCGAAATATCCTGATTTCTCATCGCCAGTGCGAGACCAAACCAGTTGTGCAGCGAAGGATCTTTTATTTTGTAGAATGATATTTTTCCCGAAGAATCGCTTATGATACTGTGGCACACTTCGCCGCGCCATCCTTCTGTCAGGGAAAAACACAATTGAGCGGGTTTTAGAGGAGGACTGCATTCCGGAAGCGGAGAATCTCTTTCGAGCATCTGTTCGAGGATATTCAAAAAATTGTTTACCAGAGCGAAAGACTGTTCTATTTCCGAAATCCTCTGCTTCAGACGCGATAAAATGTCTCCGTTTTTTTCGACCCTTACCTCATTTTCCATCTGTTGATAATACAGGAAAGGGTGCGATTTGCGGATATCCCTCCCGAGACCCGAAGCTCTGGCAGACAGGCCGGTTAAGCCTGCAAGTATAGCCTGTTCTCCTGTTACAGTACCCACATCCTCGAAACGCGCAAGCAAACTCGGCAGGGACAGTATTTTTCCGGCGATATCGCGATAACGGCTTAGCGTTTCGTGCAGATTCCTGCGTATCATGTCGCATATCAATTCATTGACAGGATAATTCGTTCCGTATGGACGGACAAGTCCCCTGGCAAACCTGCTGCCGCACCACGTTTGAAAAGTGTTGATAACAATCGTTCTGAGCGCTTCGCACGAAACCTGCCCAAGCTGGTATGCCACATCCATGCATAAAGCTGAAATATCGCCGATGTGTACCGCTATCCTTTCCAGTTCCAGAGCTATACAGCGCTCCAGCTGAATCCTGTCGCCGGGAACAAAACCGGAGACAGCTTCAAGGGTGGACACGTAAGCCAGCGAATGGGCTACAGTCGAATCTCCCGCAATGGCTTCGGACAGGAGCATTTTCCCGAGATCGGGTCTTCCCTTCATCATGCTTTCCAGCCCCCTGTGCTGGTATCCCAGAACAATTTCCAGATGCAACACCTTTTCACCCTCGCATATAAACCTGAAAGGTCCGGGTTCTATTATTCCAGCGTGTATGGGGCCAACGCCAACTTCGTGCAGTTCATCGCTTTCTATCGAGAAAAAGGGGTAGTTGTCCGGAATTTGCTCTCTGTCGAACCTGTCGAACGAATATCTCAGAGGTTTCAGCCAGGGGTGATTTCTGAACCGGATGCCATACTGCTCGTGCATTTCTCTTTCGAATATATGAATATGAGCGTATTCGGGAGTCAGGGAATCCATATCTTCCGAAAGGCCTGTTTTTGCAGCCTGCACATCAATATCATGCGAAAAATCATTCGCTATCCCGCAAAAAAAAGAATACGAATCTTCATCCCTGACTGCAAAGTAGGCAATACAGCGGGCTCCATTTTCGGACAGTAATTCCGAAACTTTTGTGCGAAAATCGTCTTTGGATAAAAAAGTAATGTCTTTAATGTCAAGCGGTATATTATTTTTTGTCTTCATTTTATATTCACAGTTTTTAATTCACTGTTCCGGCTCCTGAAACAATTTTTCATGACAAACATATTTAAAATTTCGCCACAAAGATAACATTTCTTTATTGCATAAACCGAATTTCGTTTGAACTTTATGCAAAAAATCATCGGGAACAACAGTATATCATTTTATTATGGCATATTCCAAAATGTCGGACTGTTCAA
>JAIRZR010000472.1 GCA_031267155.1 Prevotellaceae bacterium
CAAAACAATTACTCCTACGAATATCAATCCCAGTAGAGCCGGATCGGAATATATAACCAATGTTGTTGCATCCGATTTCCACGCAGACGGCAGGATGTACAAAATGGCAATATATAGAAACGTAAAAAAAGCATAAAGCAGATAAAAACCGTATTTTATCTGAAATCTGACATCTCCTGCCATAAGTTTTATAATTCGTTTCATTGCAGATTTCTTCCTGTTAATTCGATAAAAACATCCTCAAGTGTAGGTTCCTTACTGTGGATTGAAACAATGCGATTTTCATCAAGTAATTTCTTTATCATGTCGTCTTTACAGGTTTCGGAAGAAAGCGTTTCCCGTTCCTGCAATATGCCGTTTTCCATATAGTTGTAAACGATTCTTGTCCCTTTCTTCGACATCATCAGCTTTCGGGGGGAATCAAGCGCTTTGATTTTTCCGTCTATAATGAAAGCGACTTTGTCACAAAGTTCCGAAGCATCATGCATATTATGGGTAGTAATAATAATCGTCTTTCCCTGACTTTTCAGGTCGAGAATAATATCTTTCATCCGACGGGCGTTTGACGGATCAAGCCCGGATGTCGGCTCATCAAGAAAAATCACATCGGGACGATGTATCAGGGCTTTGATAAAGTTTAACCGTGATTTCATCCCTTTTGAAAATTCAGAAACTTTTTTATCTCCGTCTTGAAGCAAGCCGACCATATTCAGCAACTCATCTACAGAAATTAAAGGTTTCGAGTAGAGCGAACCGAAAAACCGAAGATTCTCCACTGCCGTAAGTCTCTCATAAAGGCTGGGAAATTCAAAATCAACTCCTATGTTCTCATAATAGGAGTTATCGTGTTTCTTTACTTCAATGCTATTAACAATTACATTCCCCAGATAAGTTGGAAGTAACCCTGTTAATATTTTCTGAAGCGTACTTTTCCCAGCCCCGGAAGGTCCGAGAAAGCCGAAAATCTCACCTTTATCTACATTGAAATTGATGTGCTCGATGAAAGGTTTTGCTCCATAACTGAATGAAACGTTTTTTACCTGTATCATAATATTATTTTTTATACAATTCATTTACAACACCTTTCAGTAGAATCATCAGAACATCATCAAAATATATATCTCCAATTGCCTTTTTTGCGGTCAGAGTCATTGCTACTCCTCTGAGAGAAGCTGAAAAAAGTTCGATTTTCTTTTGATTTATTTCCAAAGGGAGCAGTTTACATAATTCTCCGAGTATAAAATCGTCGTCTATCCTGTGATCAGCCAGAATATCTTCGGGCAGTTTTCTCTGTATATATTCCAAATCTCCATTTTGGATCATCGTCAGCATAAATGATTGCTCAATTTCTTTGATCATGTTATATATCAGATTAGTTAATCTTTCAGGGGTTATATCGTCTTCTTTTTCCTTTAAAGATTTAAGAATTTGATTCTGAACTTCCAACTGAAACTCCGACATGATCTCAAAAAAAAGTGCTTCCTTGGTAGGATAAAAGATATAAAATGCCCCTTTGGATATCCCTGCTATCCTAACCAATTCATCGACGGTTGTTTTACGTACCCCGAAGCGTTGCAGACACTCTTTTGCTCCCTGTTTCAGTTTATTCTGAATGATTGTTTTTTCCTTTTCACTAAATGCTTTTGCCATAATCCTTATCTATTAAAACCGTATGACCAATATTTATATTTAGTCACAAATATATGCAAATTTATTTATTCCAAATAAGAGAAGACGAAAATTATTGTATTTTTGTCGCACAGAGTTATTTGAAACAATGGAGAACCAAAGCAAACCCAAGAGTTTCGCTCGTTTCTAAATCGTTACCCATTGTTTATTTTTCCTTCTCAATAGCATGGATTTCAGCAGGCTAAAATCCAATTTTGTACTTCAGAAAACACAACTTGCTACTATCACGGGATAGTAGAATCCGCTTGGCGCGGATTGCGGTCGCCCGAAGTTTGTACGCTTTCTCTGCTTTTGTGATGTCCATAGAGATTGTTGTTTGAGCTGAATTAAATTGACAGGCAAAATTACCGCCCGTTCCCGTATTCGAAAAGGGGTTTCGCTATGACAAACGATGACGGATGATGACTCTTATCGACAGCGCAACCGTTTTGCTTTCAGCAGATTGGATTTTGCCTTTCCTTTGCATCAACTGTTTGTTGCAATGCATACTTGTTGCAGGATTTATTGGAGGCATTACGTGAGGGTTGGATTAAATAAATGAAGCAATACTTGTTTGATGCAGTACACATTTGATGCAAGAGGTAAACATTACAAGCAACATGCAATGCAAGCAATATTTGATGCAAGTCATATGTAATGCAAGCAATCAATATTACAGGCAATAAATAGGGCAAACATTGTACAGTGCAAGCAATATGTAGTGCAAGGCATCGATCGAACCGAATGAAACGGCAAAGCCAGTCCGCAAAAAGAAAGGGGAACAGGATTACGAATCGGTCTTCTTGCAAAGAAAAGCGGGCGTCCCCCGCAGGCAGACCTATATCAGCTCACATCTCTACGAGAAGATAGGCCGCTTTCTTCCGGTCATAGCCTCAGGATTGAGCATCACGGGATACATCGACAATATCCTGACGCATCATCTGGAACAATACCGGGATGATATCAACGAACTGTACGAGTACAAATCCCAAAAACCTCTCTGAAAGATGGAGCATCTGATTTATCTGTCAGTAAAGGGCGTGGCAACAGTATATCTGTTACATAAGATATACCGCTTCCTTTCGGGAGAGCAGGCCATGACACTCTGGCGGTCTATACTGCCGGAGATTAAAGCAATAGACCCTCCGGCAACACCGCAGGCGCAGTCGGAACCGGTCGCTTATTCCGTTGTCGGAAAATCCCAAAGCGTTTATCTGGAAGAATTTTTCAAAGAAGAAGCGAAGGCAGTCGAACCTGCTTTTAGCGAAGACCTCCTACAAGTTTCTACCTATGAGGAAGAATCGGATATTACAAATAATGATGTAGCTGACAATCTGAACGAAGAAGCCTTTTCCGAAGAAGACCGTTTCCTGCCGCTTGATACAGATGCGGATAACGAGGATTTTCCATCCTCTACCGGAATGACTTACCAGCAAATTTCCGAGGCGCTGGACGTGATGCAGGGAAAGCCAATGGACCAAGCCGGTCAGCAGGCCGTCGCCCGTATCCTGCACGAAATAGAGGGTAGCGACCTTTTCAACTTCCTGACCGCTCAGGCGGAAAATGAGGCGATGGTCGAAAAGCTATTACGGGAAAACATAGATGGCGGCAGCATTCTTTTTTCAGAAAGTACGGGGAAACACAAGGAAATAGAAACGTTTGATATGGACAAGTATGTGTAGATAAATTCAGTATAACTCCACCCATTCATACCGGTTCCGCACATCCTCCATAAACCGGATAAAATCGTCTTTTGCGACGATCAAAGACGCCGTATTGATGCAGGGATGAAAACTCAGGCGCGCCGCCTTTTGCAGGTTTTTATCCAGAAAAGTGTGCACGTGATGTGCCGCGTCGTTTATCAGGCCGAAGGGCGTAACCGAGCCGGGCGTTACGCCTAAATATTTCACCATGCGTTCCGGGGAGGCAAAGCTCAGCTTGCCCTGATGCAGTAGCTTTTCGATGCTGTGAATATCCACATCCTGCTCGCAGTCAAGAACGACTAAATAATGCCGGTCGCCTTTGTGATTGCGGAAAAACAGGTTTTTGCAGTGCACGGCGTCATGCCCCGCCCAATATTTTTTCGCAACCGCAACGGTTGGCGCCGCCGGATGTTCCAGATATTCAAAGGGAATATTCAGGTCTTCGAGCAATCGATACAATTTATCCGGGCCGTTCATCCTCAAAATATTTTCCGGTAGAGGTGGCAATAGGGTTGTGTTCCCTTGTGTTCGTAGTATTGCTGGTGGTAATCTTCGGCTATCCAAAAGGTGGATGCCGGTTGCAGTTGGGTGGCTACGCGGTATCCCATCTTTTCCAGCCGTCGGATGCAGTTTTCTGCCGCTGTCCTTTCCGCTTCATCGGTATAAAACAGGCAGGAGAGGTATTGCGAACCGATGTCCGGCCCTTGACCATCCGTTTGCGTAAAGTCGTGCGTTTCAAAGAACAGGGTCAGTAAATTCTCGTAAGTGGTCTTCGTTGGATCGTATTCCACTTCCACGCACTCCAAATGACCGGTGGTGCCGGTCTTCACTTGCGGATAGCTGGGGTGTTCGATGTTTCCACCCATGAAGCCGACGGACGTTCTCTGCACGCCGTGGGCTTTCATGAACCAGTATTCGGTGCCCCAGAAGCAGCCGGAGGCAAAGTGGGCTTTGCGGGTGCACTTGTTGTTACTCATATTTTCCTGTTTAATTACGGGCCAAAGTTAAGCAGAATTTCCGTACTTTTGCCGGAAAAATATTTCTACATGAATAAAAT
>JAIRZR010000140.1 GCA_031267155.1 Prevotellaceae bacterium
TGCCGGTATTCGCCGTTGCGCAGACTGCCATTACCGGCACGGTGGTTGACGCCACCGGCGAAGCGATTATCGGCGCCAGCGTGGTAGTGAAAGGAAGCACACAGGCTACGATGAGCGACGTAAACGGCAGCTTCATGATCGCGGTGGCCAACAACAGCGCCGTGCTGCAAGTATCCTTCCTCGGATACGTCACCCAGGAAGTAAGCGTGGCCTCGGCCGTGAACGGCCGCCTCACCATTACGCTTGCAGAAGACATGAAGGCGCTGGAGGAAGTAACCATTGTCGCCTTCGGCACCCAGAAGAAGGAGAGCGTGGTGGCTTCCATCACTACAATCAATCCGGCGGAATTGAAAATCCCGTCGAGCAACCTGACCACGGCGCTTGCCGGAAATATGGCAGGAATCATTGCATACCAGCGCAGCGGGGAACCCGGGCGCGATAATGCAGACTTTTTTGTACGCGGTATAACGACCTTCGGGGCGAATACCAATCCCTTGATTTTGATTGACAACGTCGAGCTGACCACCACCGACCTTGCGCGGCTTCAGCCCGACGATATTGCCAGTTTCTCAATCATGAAGGACGCAACGGCGACCGCCTTGTACGGCGCGCGCGGAGCAAACGGGGTTATTCTGGTCACGACCAAACGCGGTGTGGACGGTCCGGCTAAAATCTTTGTGCGGCTGGAAAATTCGATTTCCGCGCCCACAAGCACTGCCCAATTTACCGACCCCGTAACGTATATGAAGATGCACAACGAAGCGGTACTGACGCGAAATCCGCTCGGAGAACTGCCTTTTTCGCAGGATAAAATCGAAAACACGATGAACCCGGCTTACAGCCCGTACATCTATCCTGCAAACGACTGGTACGGCATGCTCTTCAAGGACTATGCCATGAACCAGCGTGCAAACGTCAGCGTTACAGGCGGAAGTAAAGTTGCGCGGTATTATGTTTCGGGAGCATTTACGCAGGACAATGGTATCCTGAATGTCGATAAGCGTAACAGCTTTAACAACAACATCGACTTTAAAAACTACAATCTGCGCGCCAATGTGGATGTGAACATCACCAAAACGACCGAGCTGAGCGTGAGGCTTACCGGCAATTTCGACGACTATACCGGACCGACCGGCGGAGGCGAAGAGGTTTACAAGATGGCCGTCCGTTCAAGCCCTGTGCTGTTTCCCGCCTACTATCCTGTTGACGAGGACTTCAAGTACGTCAAGCATATTATGTTCGGAAATGTGGCAGGCATATACACGAACCCTTACGCCGAAATGGTAAGAGGATACCAGGACAGGTCGCGTTCGCAAATGCTGGCTCAAGTGGAACTCCGGCAGGGTTTGGATTTTATCACAAAGGGATTGTCTATCAGGTCGATGATGAATATTTCCCGTCTGGCGGAACACAGCGCAGTGAGGCAGTATAAGCCTTACTGGTATCGAATGCTTGGCAATTACGACAGCTTTACCGGCGAATATCATCTGGCCCGTATCAACGAAGACGGCACCGAATATCTGGATTACACGGACAAGGATCCCTCAATACTGTCTACAATGTACACGGAAACCGCGCTCAATTACGCCAATACCTTCGGGAAACACAGCATCAGCGCATTGGCGGTACTGACAACCCGCCAGGAACTTGCCGCCTTTCAAGGAACAGTGCAACTGTCCCTGCCTTCGCGTAATGCCGGTCTTGCAGGTCGTACTACCTATTCGTACGACAGCCGCTATTTCGTGGAGTTTAACTTCGGCTATAACGGATCCGAACGTTTTGCCGCCAATCATCGCTGGGGATTTTTCCCCTCGGCAGGCGCAGGCTGGATGATTTCGAACGAAAAGTTCTGGGAAAACCTGAAGCCCGTTGTCAGTAACCTGAAACTGCGCTATTCATACGGGCTGGTAGGAAACGACCAGATTGGCGACCTGAACGACCGTTTCCTGTACATCTCGCGAATTACGATGGATGATACGGAACACCCGGAATTGGCAGCCCATTTCGGCGAAAATCTTGAACAGGTAACCAACAGAATCGTGATGAACAGTTACGCCAGCGACGACATTACCTGGGAAACTTCGACAATGCAGAACTTTGCGATTGAACTCGGCCTGTGGAACAAAGTGAATGTTATTGCCGAGTATTTCACCGAATACCGGAACAACATACTGATGAGCCGCGCCGCCATACCTTCTACAATGGGATTGGAGGCGCCGGTAAGGGCCAATGTAGGAGAAGCTTCCGCGCATGGCGTGGATATTCAGATGGACTATCAGCAGTCGTGGAACAAAAACTTCTGGACGGCGGCGCGCATGAATTTTACCTATTCGACGAGCAGGTACGAGGTTTATGAAGAGCCGGAATACAATGAATACTGGCGTTCGCATGTCGGCAGGTCGTTGGGTCAGAACTACGGATATATTGCCGAACGCCTGTTTATGGACGACTTCGAAGCAATAAACTCGCCGCCACAGCTGTTTGGAGGCCAATATGGAGGAGGCGACATCAAATATACCGACGTCAACCGCGACGGACAGATTACCTCTGCCGACATGGTTCCGATAGGATATCCGACCTCGCCCGAAATTATTTACGGATTCGGCCTCTCGGCCGGGTACAAGGGGTTCGACGTTTCCTTGTTTTTCCAGGGGCTTGGCAACGAATCGTTCTGGATATCGCTTGTTGATGATCCGAACGCGGGAACGATAAGCACGGCGCCTTTCCAGGCACAGACGCAACTCCTGCAAGCATACGCCGACAGCCACTGGTCGGAAGAGCATCAGGACATGTATGCGATCTGGCCCAGGCTCAGCGCTACACTGAACGCGAACAATACCCAAGCAAGCACGTGGTTCATGCGCAACGGCTCGTTTCTGAGGCTCAAACAGGCTGAAATAGGATATACCATTTCGGGAAAATGGCAGCAAAAACTGCATCTCGATCAGTTAAGGGTCTATATCAGCGGAACAAACCTGCTGATGTTCAGCAAATTCAAACTCTGGGATGCGGAAATGGCCGGCTTCGGGCTGGGCTATCCCATCCAGAGGGTATTTAATATTGGAGTTAATATGACATTTAATTAATATTATTATGAAAATAGTAAACAAATTGAAAGTAAAGCTGCAAACATGCGCAATAGCAGCATGTTTAGTGGCGTTCACCGCCTGCAACGAGTATCTCGACATCGCGCCGGACGACGGCCTGCCTACGCTGGAAATGGCTTTTGCCCTGCGTTCGACGGCTATAAGGTATCTAAATACCTGTTACTCGTTTATGCCCAGGGAAGGACATCCCGATACCGACGACGGAATGATGACAGGCGACGAACTGTGGGGAATATACGACCGCCGCGAAAGCAATAACTTCTGGAACGGCAGCCTGTTTAACATTGCCCGCGGATTTCAGAGTGCAAACACCCCTGCCGGCAACGACTGGGATGCGATTTATCAGGGAATCAGAATCTGCAACATACTGATGGAAGAGGTTGGAACAGTTCCCGACTTGCCCGAATGGGAACGGCTACAGTGGATAGCGGAAGCCAAATTCCTGAAAGCCAGGTATCATTTCCATCTGGTACGCAAATGGGGGCCCATTCCCATCGTCAGGGAAAATCTGCCCATTTATGCAAGCGTTGACGAAGTGCGGGTTTCGCGCAATCCGGTAGACGAATGTTTCGACTATATCTTACAGTTGCTTGACGAGGCTATTCCCGACCTTCCGTTAGTAGAGCGAAGCAGGGATGAATGGGGAAGGATTACGAGACCCATAGCCGCCGCCGTAAAAGCGAGAGTTGCCGTCTTTGCCGCAAGTCCCCTGTTTAATAACAATACCCAGCAGGTTACACTTGTAAATAAAGACGGTACGCCACTGTTCGCATCGAAAACCGCCGAAGAGACAAAGGCCAGATGGGATTCTGCTGTAGTTGCCTGCCGCAAAGCTATTGACATCTGCAACCAGGCGAGCAAGAAACTGTTTACGCATCAAAGCAGGTGGAGCCTTAACGATACGCTGCTGTTGCAGTTAGACATCAGGAATGTGCTTACGGAGAAATGGAACGAAGAAATTATCTGGACAAATACACAAACCCCGTTGGGCGCTAATAATATTCTGCAACAGTGTACGATGCCGAATTTTGAGGTGGAAGACTATCCCGATGTTTCCACTGTATTCGGGAATATTCAGCCTCCGTTGAAAATTGCCGAAATGTTTTATACCAGTCACGGTATCCCTATCGAAAACGATAAGACATGGAATGCTGTTGACCCTTATGCACTTCGTATAGGCGGCAACGCTGAAAGATGGTATATTGCCAGAGGTTATACTACCGTCGAGTTGAATTTCGACCGCGAGCCTCGTTTTTACGCATGGCTGGGCTTCGATGGAGGCATCTGGTATGGACAGCGAACCAGCATAACGAGTGACCCTGATCCGGACGAGTTGATAAGTATTCGCTGCCGGGCAGGCGGCATACACCGGAAAATGGGCTATGACTGGGGCCCCGTGACAGGTTATTATCCCAAAAAATTAGTTCATTACGAAACCGCAATAACGGGGACGGGGGCAAACGGTCCCAGGCCAGTAAGTTACCCCTGGCCCATATTCCGGCTGGCAGACTTGTACCTGCTTTATGCCGAGGCCATCAACGAATCGGAAGGGCCGAACGGCGCGCACAGCAGCGAGATGTTCCAGTATATTGACATGGTTCGTTCAAGGGCAGGTTTGCCGGCTGTGCAAGAAGCCTGGGACAGCGAATACAGCAATGAGCCGGGAAAATACAACGAACAGGCAGGCATGAGGGAAATAATCCACCGTGAACGCCTGATTGAACTCGCGTTTGAAGGCCAGAGGTTTTGGGATTTGCGCCGCTGGAAAGAAGCTGACGCCGAATATGCAAAAGGCATCCGTGGCTTTAAAGTTACGGGATCGCGCCCGGAAGACTATTATCAGCAACTCCTGCTCGCCGACCAGCAATTCGGAATAAAGGATTATTTCTGGCCCATAGCGATTGCGACGATTGAACAGAACCCCAATCTTGTACAAAATATAGGATGGTAGCTTTGAGAATTAAGAATTAAGAACTAAGAACTAAGAGTTAAAAGTTAAAAGTTAAAAACTAAAAACTAAGAGTTAGTTAAAATTTATAAAGATATGAAAAGAAAAATATTTATATTTATTATGATTGCAGCCCTGATGTATATTTCGGGCTGCAGTGAAGAGGGACGGATCGACCATTTCGACGATTCGGCGCCCGCTCCTGCTCCGGTTACCGGCGTACAGGTAGAGAACACGCCCGGGGGAGCAGTTATCAGCTACAATATCCCCAATGATAAAAATCTGCTTGGCGTAAAAGTGGTTTATACCCGCAATGGGGAAGTCTGCGAGTCGAAAACCTCGAAGTTTATGAATTATTTAGTTGTGGAAGGCTTCGGAAGCACTGCGTCGCAGGAAGTGCAACTCTACAGCGTGGGAATAAACGAAAAGCTTTCGGAACCTGTGCCTGTGTCAATCAATCCGCTTGTCCCGTCTGTTCAAACCGTTACATTCGATCTCGAAGTAGCTTTCGGCGGCGTTGTAGCCTCGCTGGAAGAAAACGTTTCGACGGCAAATCTATCATTGGTACTGCTGATGGATACGCTTTATTCGGCAGGCGAAAAACGGCAGTGGGTGCAAGTGCAGGCTTTCTATACGGAATCGGTTGCAAGAAGATTCACGCAACGGGGACTGGATTCAAAAGCCATAGACTTTGCGCTGTATGTACGCGACCGCTGGGGCAACACTTCGGATACGATTTACAGAACCCTGACGCCGCTCGAAGAAGTCAAATTGTCGAAAGAGAAATTCGCCAATATGAAGCTTCCAAGCGATTTTTATCTGTCGGCAGAAAACGATTCTTATCCCTTAGAAAATATGTGGAGCGGAAATGAATCTTCGGACCACACTATTTACGCATCGGAAATGAGAGCTCCAAGGCCCAGCTGGGTTACTATTGACTTCGGATACACAGCGGCTATCAGCCGTATCCAGATGTTGCCCCGTCCCGATTATGAATTATATTCGGGTTCGGCGCCACGTACATTTGAGTTGTGGGGCAGCACGAATCCCAATCTCGACGGCAGTTGGGACGAAAGCTGGACTTTGCTGGGCGAATTTGAACAGTTCAAGCCTTCGGGTTACGGTGAAGAACTCGAAGTGGGGCCGATTACCGACGAAGACAAGGATTACTGGTATAACAGAACGGAATTTGAACTGACTCGCACCGAAAACGTTCCGAATCCGTACATGCCGGTGAGATACATACGTTTGAAGTTTACCTCATCTTTTACTACGTATGGCACCGAAGCAGTACAGGGCCAGATAATTATCTCCGAACTCACCTTCTGGGGACAGTTGATAGAAGAAGATTGATTATTTATTCATGATTAAAACATTTACTGAAATGAAAAAAGTAATATATTTGATAATAATAGCGTTTGCAGCGGGATATTTTTTCTCCTGCAAAGGTATGGACGACGTATATGAGGAGTTTCTTGTTCCCAACGGATTGAAATATCCCCAGAGACCGTATGTTCTGGAAGCGCATGCGGGGTATAACAGACTTCAGCTTACATGGCTGAAAGCCATAGACCCGGGCATTGTAAGTGCAAGGATTTACTGGAACAACTATCTGGATTCCCTCATACTCGAACCCATTCCGGACAGTGATACTATTTCCGTAGATATTCCCGTAGCCGATGAGAATACGTATACGTTCTACGTAAAGACTTTCGACGCGGACGGAAATGCATCCATTCCCTCCGAAGTGAGCGGCGCGGCTTATGGCGACAACTATGCGCTCGGCACAACCGACCGCACAATTGCAAGCGCAATACGCGACGACAGCCACAACGGGACGATTACATGGAACTCGAAAACGACCGATTTGGCTTATTCCGAAGTGCGCTACACAAGTTCTTCGGGAGAAACAAAAATTGTGCGCATACTGCCCGACGAAAGTACATTGAACTGTCCCGACACAAAATTCGGCACAGTGATTGAATATCGCTCGGTATTTCTGCCGCCAAGAGGTATCGATTATGTTGAAAAGGACTGGATAACATACGAACTTCCATTTTCCTACAAATATCCGTATCCGAGAACGGACTGGACAGCCGAAGCCAAAGGAGGCAACCATCCCTGGGACGACGCCGGAGGGGGTCAGCCGGCGCTCGTATTCGACGGCGATTTGGCTACCGGCTGGCATTCGCACACGGGGTCTGATCTGCCTCAATGTCTGGTGGTTGATATGAAACAGTCTTTGCCTGTTCATCACATTACCATATCTCCGCCGACCAATGCAAGCTGGACTTATCTGGACGATATTGAGATTTATTTCAGCAATACGCCAATAAATCCTGATGTTTCACAGCCTTCGTTGTGGGGAGAAGCGATTGTCAAAATGAAGTATCCGGGACCCAATGGCAGCAGTTTTACCGTCAATTTCCCCAGCATTCCTTCCACACAGTTTGTGGTACTGTATTTCACCTCTTCACAGGTTGGTCCGTATATAAGTATCATGGAGTTTGAGGTGTTTGGACTGTAAGAGATTCAAATAAGGAAAAATGGATAATGATTGAATAAGAATTGATAATTTGCCCGAACCCCTGTCAATCGGGGTTCGGACAGTTATCAATTAACAATTAATAATTAACAATTAATTAAAAAGGAGGTACATAATGAAGTACAAACTCAGGCCGCGGAAAAATCCGCAGGACCGGCAAAGTCCGGGTAAATGGTATGCCACGCCGATAAACGGTGGCAAGGTGGAACAGTCGGAAGTAGCTGAGGACATCGTCAGCCTGTCATCGCTTTCACGCGGCGACGTGGGAAATGTTATCAGCTGTCTAATCGACACTGTCCCCAGGTATTTGCTTATGGACAAAAGCGTTCATCTGGGCGAACTGGGCACTTTCCGCATCTCGTTCTCAAGCGAGGGCGTGGACGACCCGAAAGATTTCACCGTTAACAAAATCTCCGGCGTTCGCGTTGTGTTCACGCCAAGCGTGGAACTGAAAAAGAAGCTCGAAAACATCCATTTCGAAAAGGGCGAATAAGAGTCTCTCTTAAAGCTTCTTAAATTACATGCGTATGCAGTGAAAATTGCATACGTATGTAATTTTATTTTTATACGTATGAAAATTTATTTCCATAGTGTATAATTTTATTTTCATACGTATGAAAATTCACGTTCAATTGCCCTGCGGATGAAAGCGTCGATACTTATTCCCGAACGTTCGGCAGACATGGCAATTTTCCCGTGTATCTCGAGAGAAATACGTATGTTAAGCGAGCCGGAAAATAGTTTCTCCGGTTTGATGTCGTTTGCATTGTCTATGCCTGCTTTATACTGCGCGCGGGCTAAAATTGTGATATAAAAATGTAGAGATACTTCGTGTCTTTTGACGCCGCAGGCGTCCAATTTTGATAACCCCGTGCAAGCGAAGCGCAGTTCGGGGTAAACCGTCCAAGTTCCATCAGAACTCCGAAGGAGTTCAATCTCTTGCTGGCTTGATGAGAAGAAACTGTTCAAGCTTGCGCTTGATTCAAGTCCTTACGGAGTTGTGGAGAGATGTATGTTGTACCCCGAACGGCGCTACGCCTGTTTGGGGTTATCCATATTTGACGCCTTACGGCGTCAGTTTGCAATGCACAAAACTGCCGCACGTGGTACTGCGCGCGGGCTAAAATTGTGATATAAAAATGTAGAGATGTTTCGCATCTTTTGACGCCGCAGGCATCCAATATCGATAACCCCGTGCAAGCGAAGCGCAGCTCGGGGTAAACCATCCAAGTTCCGTCAGAACTCTGCAAGGAGTTCAATTCCCTGCGGGTTTGATGTGAAGAAACTGTTCAAGCTTTCCGCTTGATTCAACTCCTTACGGAGTTGTGGAGAGATGTATGTTGTACCCCGAACTGCGCTATGCTTGTTCGGAGTTATCAAAATTGGACGCCTTACGGCGTCAGTCTGTAATGCACGAAACTGCCCCGCGCGTAGTATAAAAAGCTTTGGAAGAGAGGTTGCTTCAAAATGGTCGGTGTCCGGTCCGTCATTGCGAATATCCGTTTCGTACCGCAACTGAGAGCGGAATGACGCTTAGAGATGCGAAATAAATAAGGTGTAACAGTTTCATGATACTGTGAACATAATGCGCATTGCGAAATTGTCCGTAGGGCATCAATATCAATAGAAAACCGTTTATTTCCCGTCACAAGCCTTTTAAGGCTTGCACATGATAGCAAGTGGCGAAATTGTTCACCGCACTCTTATCCGAATTATAAAATGCCCCTGCATTCAACCTGCGGTTGATTCAAGCCCTAATAGAGTTGTGGTGTATGTGTTGGACTATTTTTATCGATATTGATGCCTTGGCGGGCAATTAATTAACGTGTCATGTCCTGAAAATACTTTTTCCTTAAAGCAAATACTGTACCGAAGGTACTTTTTCCTAACTTTTGTCATATCTTTTACACGTTTTGTCTGTATAGCTATATCAGGACATGACACATGACACAGCGCTCTTAGTTCTTAGCTCTTAGTTCTTAACTCCAAAAGTCCTCATTTTCCCTGTTTTTCCTGGCAAGCCGTCCCTGTATTTTCCCCGAAAATCAAATTTTCCCTGAAAATATCGGGTAATTACATCGATCCCTGGCGGGGGATTAACACTCTCATTATTTACGACATATAGAGGGGAGAGCCTTTCTTTGAAAAAAACTTTATGTTATTAAACATTTTCTTTGAATATCGTATTAAAAAAAGTCCTACATTTGCAAAAATTATTGATTTCGAAGAATAAGTTTACGATGAAGAGAAACTTGGAACAAAAGCCCAGAAGGCTACATAAACATACATTGTCCTTCAATGAAAAGGAATTCAGGGTTATCGGGCAGTTTGTATCCAAATATAAGATTAAAAACAAGTCGAAATTTTTCAGGGAGGCGATAATTACAGCAATATTGCAAAAGGCGGAAGAAGATCATCCCCGTCTTTTCTGAAATCAGGAATCTATTGAAAAGAAAAATAATTGCAGATGAAAACGAATCGGGAAATTGATATTGAAAAAAGCCTTGAAACTGTATATACCATCCTTAAACATCTTACTCCCAGGGACAGGGAGCAGATTGCAATGCATTCGTCCTGCCTGTTTTATCCGAAGGGCAGAATGGTTTTCAGGGAGGGAGAGACGCCGAATCATCTGGTATGCCTCGTTTCGGGACAGGTGAAGGTGTACAAGGAAGGGATTGCCGGACGGGACTGGATAGCGCGCATGGTCAATTCCGTGGAACTGCTGGGCTACAGGGCTTTGTTTGGAGAAGAGAACTACAACGTCTCGGCGCAGACCATCCAGGATTCCATCATCTGCAGGATAGAGAAGGAGACAGTTTTCGCCATCATGAAGAAAAACCACAATCTCGTGTTCGACATAATGAAGATGCTTGCACGGGAACTCGGATTTGTCCATGCAAAAACAATTACCCTCACACAAAAGCACATAAGGGGAAGGCTTGCGGAAGCGCTCCTCTTCCTCGAACATACATACGGCATGGAAGACGATTTCCAGACACTGAAAGTCAAGCTCTCGAGGGAAGACCTTGCCAGCCTCTCGAACATGACAACATCCAATGCAATCAGAACCCTGTCGGCATTCAGCATCGAAAAACTTGTGGAACTCGACGGAAGAAAAATAAAGCTGCTCGACAAACATAGCCTCGAGCAGATCAGTCAGATAGGATAAAGAATAAACATTTAAAAAAATAATAATATATGGAATTTAAAGACAGATACCTGAAACTGTTAACTGAAAAAAAGCAAAATCCCGCATCCCTCTCCGGAGAATCGCTTGAACTGCTCAACCATTTGAATGTCCCCGACAAATGGTTCGAGGCGATGGCTGTATGCGAAGCAGCCACAGACGCGGGCAAGCCGGATGAAAACATACTGAATCTGAGGAACGAAATGTTTTTGATGGGCAGGGAACTTCATTCGGGAATAAACCTCGACGATGCGGATTATGCCGACTGGTTTGCACAGCTTGTGATTTTCAACAAAAAACTTGCCGAAGCAGGCATCGCCGAAGCATGGGTGGAACTGAGCAGCATTTATGACAATGCGCGTTTTCCGCACCGCGATTACAAAAAAGCGGGAGAATACATGCTGGAAGGCGTAAATCGGGATAACCCTCTTGCCCTGGCTCTGTATGGCTATCATCTGTACTATGGAACAAATTATGTGGAAGTTGACAGGGAGAAGGGAATGGAACTGATGCTCAGGGCAAAGGAAAAGAACTTCGAGAGAGCCGACGTGTACCTGCTTCTTTCCGAATCCGATCCGCTTGCCGACACCGATACCGAAGCCTACGTGCAAAAGCTCATGGATTATAATTCCACGGCAAAGCCCCTCAACCGGTTATGGGGTGTTTTAGGTGATTTGCATTCCGGCAAAATCAACGATTCAGCAAAAGCGATGGAGTTTTACGACAGGGGAATCGAATCGGGCGACAATGCTTACTGTAAATACAAAAAAGCGCTGCTTATCCTGAACGGCGAAGTTGAAGGCGACAGTGACGAAGCCCTGCTCCTGATGAAAGAAGCTTACGAATGGGACATAATCAATGCCGCCGATTTCCTCGGTCAGTTCTATACGTATAACCGCGAATACCGCAATCTGGACACAGCCATAGAATGGCACGAAAAAGCGGTTTCGTACTACAAAACGTCCTCCATGATCAACCTTGCGTTCATATATCTTTATGAAGACGAATCGAAAAGGGACATTGCAAAGGGACTGGAATATCTTGACATGGCTATCGAAAACGGAAATGTCCGCGCACTGTCCGAAAAAGCGTACTTTCTGCTCGAAAGCGACGAAGAAAACAGGAATGTGCCTCTTGCAAAGGAACTTCTCGACAGGGCAAATGAAAACGGAGACGGATACGCCGCCTACCGTCTGGGCTACGGATATCAGAATGCCGAATTTTCGGAAGAAAGCGATTTCCCGGCTGCTTTCAGGTATTACACCATCGGGGCGGAACGCGGGCATCTGTATGCCATAGAAATGCTTGGGCAGTATTACAAATCCGGAATTGCAGTGGAACCCGACGTCGAAAAGGCGGTCGAATACTACAGGGAGGCAGTCGAAAGGGGTTCGAACTATGCCAGGGTCGAGCTTGCAATATGCTACGAGGAAGGCGCCGGAGTGGAGCAGGACGACAGGCAGGCGTTTGAACTGTTGAAACTTGCAGCGGGAGAGAATTATGTATATGCCCACAGCAGGCTGGGATATTATTATATGAACGGCATCGCATGTGAAACCGACCAGGACAGGGCTTTCGAGCATTTTACGCAGGCGGCGGAAGGCGGAAATACGGATGCGATGTACAATCTGGGGCGGATGTATAAATATTCCATCGGGCGTCCCGAAAATCCGGAACTGGCTCTGAAATATTTCGAAGAGGCAGCCGGAAAGGGCGATTTGAATGCGAACGTCGAAATGGGACTGTCCTACGAACTGGAATACGGCGGTCTCGAATTTGACGGGACAAAGGCAATGGAATACATGGCCTGCGCCGCGGACAGGGATCATCCATACGCCCAGTACAAAATGGGCGTGTACCACTATTATGGACTGGTTGAGGAAGATATGGAAAAGGGTCTTGAATATCTGCAAAAGTCATACGGCAGCGGTTCGGTTTATGCAGCAGTCACTCTGGGAGACCATTACCTGTATGGCAGGGACGAAACCGCCGACTCCGGCGAAGCGTTTGCCTGCTACAAGTTTGCCGCGGACAGGGACTGCGTAAGCGAAGGAATCGGACTGTGCTATCTCTACGGAATAGGCGTGGAAAGCAGCGAGTCGGAGGCGTTCAAGTATTTCCTGATTGCCGCCGACAGGGATGTCCCTGCCGCAAAGTACCGTCTGGGATTATGCTATAAATACGAGACGGGAACGTCCAAAAACCTGTCGGAAGCATACAGATGGCTGTCGGAAGCTGCCGGCGAAGGCAGCAGGGGAGCCGAATACGAGCTGGCAATGCTGCTGCTGAAAGGCGAGGGCGTCCAGATGGATCCGGAAAAGGGAGTGGAATGGCTTCGCAGGGCTGCCGACAGCGAACATGCCGACGCCCAGTGCGAACTCGGAAACTGCTACCTCACCGGTCTTGGCGTCGACGAAGATGATGTGCAGGCTATGTACTGGTATCAGAAAGCCGCGGAAAACGGCAACGAAGACGCGCAGAAAATCATCGGAAAACGCAGCAGGAAACGCAGATAGAAAATGGCGCGCATAAGGATAGACATTTCCTTCAAGGGGACGGACTATCACGGATGGCAAATTCAGGAAAACGCCTTTACCGTGCAGGAGGAGCTGAATAAAGCCCTGAGTACCGTGCTCCGTGAAAATATCGAGACAACAGGCTGCGGAAGAACCGACACCGGAGTGCATGCCCGGAGGTTTACCGCGCATTTCGACTGCGCCGGAAAGATTGACGACTTCAATTATCTGAAACTTAAATTGAATACAGTCCTTTCCAGAAATATTGCCGTGAACGCAATATGCACTACATATCCGGGATTCCATTCGCGTTTCGATGCGGTAAAGCGCACGTACAAGTATTTTATACACACGCTGAAAGATCCTTTCAGAAACGAATATTCGACATTTGTCCCCCACAGTCTCGATCTGGAACTGATGAACGGGGCTGCCGCCCTGCTGAAGGGAAACATGGACTTCACAAGTTTCAGCAAGTCGCATACGGACGTAAACAATAATTTCTGCGAGGTCTGTGAGGCGGAATGGACGCAGACGGATGAGGGATATGTGTTTACTATTTCGGCAAACCGTTTCCTGAGGAACATGGTCAGGGCTATAGTCGGCACAATGATGGATGCGGGAAGAAATAAAATATCGGACTTTTCCGGAATAATCGCAGCAAAAGACAGGCGCAGAGCCGGAATGTCGGCTCCGCCGCAGGGTCTTTTTTTATGGGATAATCAGTATATAAAATAAGAATTATGAAATATTTAATCGGTTTACTGTTAATAGTTTCAACAGTGTCATGCCGAAACAGGCAGACGGCTAACCAGCCCGATTACATGAGTGTGAGCGGCGATTATGTTACTATCACGGGATTCGCTCTGGGCACTTCGTTCAAAATTATCTACCGGGACGTGAAAAAACGCGACTGGCACGATTCCGTCATGAACATTTTCGACAGGTTCGAAAATTCGCTCTCGCTGTACCGGGAAAATTCCATTATCTCGAAGGTAAACAGGAATGAGGATGCTGTTCTGGACGATTATTTTATCAGCATGTTCAGGCGTGCGGCGGAGATAACGGAACAGACCGGCGGCGCATTCGATATTTCGGCAGCTCCGCTCTTCGAAATATGGGGATGGGGCGAAAAGAAAAGGGTCAGGGTAAGTCCCCGGATGATAGACAGTTTGAAGCAGTACACCGGAATGGACAAAATCCGTGTCGAGGGACGGAAGGCGCTTAAACTCAATCCAAATGTCAGGATAAATACGAACGCCATAGCAAAGGGCTACTGTTCCGATGTTGTCGCCGGTTTTATCGCGCGGCAGGGAATCGGCGATTATCTGGTGGAGGTCGGCGGAGAAACGGTTCTCAAGGGTAAAAACCGCCTGGGAAAGGAATGGCGAATCGGAATCGACAAGCCTTTCGACGGAAACCTGATCCCGGGTCAGTCCCTGCAGGCAATCGTGAATGTCACGGACAGGGCGCTCGCAACTTCCGGCGATTACAGACGCTACTATATCGAGGACGGACAAAAGTATTCGCATACTATAGACCCCGCAACAGGATATTCGGCAAAACAAAACGTGCTGAGCGTTACTGTGATTGCTCACGACTGTATGACCGCAGACGCTCTGGCTACAGCTTTCATGGTGATGGGCCTCGACAAAACAAAAACCTTCCTGAAACAACACCCGGATATCGAAGTGTTTATGCTCTATGCCGATAATGAGGAAATAAAAGAATTTGCGTCCGAAAATATGAAACATCGGATTGGACGGTGATGAATCCCGGTATGTATTTTGTAGACACTCTCTACATTTTTAACACATGAATAACATTCTCCCTTGTGTCTAAAGACTCGGTTTCCGCCATTGTGGGAGTGCAGCCCGAAGCAATCCAGTAAGTATATGCATTGCAAAAGCCAAGCTTTGTTTGACTTAAAAGTAAGCTTACTTCTGAATAAATGGACGGAGACTGTAGACTGTCAATCATCACGACGACAAGAGTCCCGCAGGGACTATTCATATTTTAGAGAAATGTTAAAGTTTGTTAAAGATAAATACTTTTAAATATTTTTCAATATCTAATATATTAAATAATAAGTATTTACAATTGCGATAAGGTCTATTAACACAATTTAACGGTTTGGCGGGTATAGTCGTGTTATATATTGGATGCCCTCTTTTTGTAAATGTTAATCAATGTTTATCAATTACTTACATATAGTGTTGTTATTCAGCTTATTATGAGTTTGGGAAAGGATTGGACAAAGTTAGCAATAGTTATCAATAGTTATCAAATCGGCATAAATCATTATAAATAACCCTATTACCTTATTTATGAAAAAATATTTTTACTATTTGGACAAAAAATTTGGAATCAGGAGAAAAATGTATTACCTTTGTACTCGAAAATTTGATATAAATTATAAAAATTTTAGAAATGGTATTAAGATTAAACAGTAGATTGTCAAGTAAAAAGAACAGTGAGAAAAAAGAAATTTATCTCACCTACCATAGTGGCAAAATAAACATAACCTCTGGCAGTGATATTACTATCAGTGAAAAATGGTTTGACTATGTAACCGGAATAACCAATAACACGCCCTTTGGGAGAAGAAAGTTATCTGATGCAGAAAACGAGATACTCGAATACCATAAGCAAATGCGGGAAAAATATAATTCTCTAAAGACTTTCATCGAAGATGAAGAAAGTAAGAATATCGAAAAATCTCAAATTACATCCCAATGGCTTACCGACTGCATTAACAAATTTTACAAAAAAGGTGTTCATAAAGAAAAAAGCCTGCTGGATCATCTCCATGATTTCATAAATGAATATTCCCATAGAACCGGAACAAAAGGTAATATATTTAAAAATTTAAATCAGTACACGACTTTAAGAGACAAGTTACAGGAATTTGCTAAAACAGAAAGAAGAAACGATTTCGAAGTGTCGGAAATAGATAAGAATTTTTTGCAGAATTTTAATACATTCCTTAATACAATATCAAAACCGAAACCTCTTGCAGCAAACACAATTGGTAAATATAACAAATGTCTCAAAGCAGTGTTGAATGACAAAGGATTATATGATGAAAAAAAATGCAGGATAATCGTTCAGAAATTAGAAGTGGACACACAATATTTGAGTGAAACGGAACTTGACAAAATAAAAATGTTAGACCTATCCAAAAATAAAAAGTTGGAAAAAACGCGAAACAGTTTCATAGTTCTTGCATATACAGGATGCCGAATTAGCGATTTGAAAACAGTTATAAACACTCCAATAGTCAATGACACAATAACATTCAGGCAGCAGAAGACTAACAACAAAGTTTCAATCCCCTTATTGTTTGATAATACGGAAAAATACATTAACAGATGTAAAACTGTCGGAATTATGACAAATACAAATCTAAACAGTTATATCAGAGAGATTTGTGAAATGGCTGGAATTAATGAAATGGTCAGTATAACAAGTATAAAAGGCGGTCAAAAAAACACCGAATTAGTAGAAAAATACAAACTGATTACCAGCCATACAGGAAGGCGTTCTTATGCTACTAATATGATTGAAAGAGGTGTTTCTCCCTATGCTATAATGGAAATCACAGGTCATAAGACACTTGCAAGTTTTGAGGCTTATATCAGATTGGATAAAAAAGATAAAATGGAAATGATGAAAAAGCAGTTTGCAATGGGAAATAAAAAGATTATATAATAATAAAGTAATAATATATGGAAAAATTATTAGAAGCCTATAAAACGGTAAATGACAAATTAAATGAGGCTGGTGCAAAAGTAGAAACCTTGTGTAAAACTCTCAAAGAAATTGAGCAGGATATTATGGTCTTACAATTTGATATTGAGAATGAGAATATGAAAATCAGCAGGTAGGGGATAAAATTTTCAAATTTCATCTTGCAGTAAACCCTCACCCTCTGCAATTTTCCGTATCGGTTAAAAAAAACTTTTCGTATATGTAGCAGTACTGTATATCGCATAGTACCTGTTTTGGCATAGCTGACAAAATGTCATAACCTGACAAAAAATTGTTTTCGAAAATGGGATAACAGGAAAGTACGGTATTTTTGTTAAAATTTCCACAAAATTAAGTTGGTCTATTTAAGGAGATTAAAGGTATAAATTGACAATTGTTTAAAAAATGTTAGACAGAATTGTTTAGACAGACTATTAGACAGAATTGTTTATATAGTAAAAAAGTTTGAATAAATAAAAATATTTTAAAAAGTTATCCACAGGCTATTACTGTGTATGTAAGTGGTTTAAGGAAATTATTGAAATATTTTTGCATTTTCCTAACACAAAGTATAAATTTGGACAGTTGATGTATATATGGATACCAGCTAATTGGTATAACCTAAAAAAAAATATTAACAAATTATGACAGCAGAACATAAAATAAAAATTGGTAATTCAGTAAGGGAAACTTACACAGACTATCATCGACAGGCAATAAGCCGAGCTAACAAAGGAAAACCGTTAAGCGATGAACATAAGCAGAAAATAAGCATATCGTGTCGGAGCTATTGGCAGAAAGTAAAAGAATTATTAAACGAACAAAAACAGCTAACAAAATGAACAAATTAGAGAAAAACCCTTATGAAGGTGAGGAACGTTACGACGACCGAGAAAGTAGAGAATTTGCTTATGATGAATTGACACGTGCAGGTCTCAATCCCATTATCAATGACAGATATGCGCCTTGCGATATAGATTGCGGCTTATTCTATATAGATGTGAAAACTCATTATTCAACTATAAAAGAACATCCAACCTATGGGATAAATGATTACAAATATAACACCTACATATAGTAGGACAAGCCTGTTTTCATTTTCGTTATATTCAGAGATATGAATTATATTGTAGCCAATGTTAGAACCTATTGCAGGATAGACAAGCAACCGGCGAAATACAACAGAAAGAAAGATACTTTAACGCCTGCTTATATTTTCTATGACTATTTAATCGACGATCCAGTATTAACCTTTCGCAGTACACAGGCCGGCATAAGTTTGTAGAATTGGTTCGCAGCATAGAATTTTCAAAAATAATTTTCAAAATCATTTCCATGATTTTTACAAATCATTTTGAAAAAAAAAAGAAAATGCCAGATTTGAAACAGGAACTATTTATTTATGCGATATTTTTTTATCGCTACTAAATTTAATAAAAAAGTATTCGTTGCAATTAGAGGATTGAAACGGTTATGTTAAAAACGAATGAAATATAAGATTTCAATATATATTATATAAGGCTCTTATGTAGGTTTAATTCGTTCCTGCATAAGGGCTTCCTCTTTAAAATAGAGTGGTTTAGTGTTGCATTATCCCACTCCACAAAATAGATCTTTATAAAAATAATATATAATGAAAATTGAAAACAATACAAGAAATACTTAAACCCTGCGAAACAGGATACAGAATAAGGAAGGGGAAAACAATAAAAAAGGTTACACTTCAAAAGGCAGAATTAACCTGCAATCAATACATAACAGAATTAAAAGAGGAACTTTTATACTGTATAGAAGAAGGCAAGCGCACTCATAAGCCTGTGTTAATCGAGAAAGGCACAACCGGTAATGGAGGTACATCTTTTTTCGCAGATGCATTAAAAGAATTGCAGCAGGATATAAATAAAAAAAATATTTTGAAGGTACTGATACTTGTTCCTCTTAATTCCATAAGACAGTCCAAAAGAGATGATGACAGATATAATATAATAGATGCCAAAGACCCGTTTGAATTAAGGAATGACAAAGCGAATATTACCACTTATGCCAAAGCATATAAGCATTATAATAAAAAGAAAACGGATTTGAGGGATATTATAATTCTTTTTGACGAAATCAATTCGATGAAAGAATTTTCCGATATAAAAAAAATGTTCAGAATTACCTGCGGCCTTTTAAAACTTAATAATGTAAGTATGGTACTGATGACTGCCTATCTCGATAAATTCATAAGGGAACATATAATATCTATAGTTAAACCAATTTGTGTAAATATAAAAGTACTCAATAATGGCTACCATGATTTCAAAACCTATATTGCAAACTCGAATGTATTCAAGAATCTCGACCATATTTGTGAGGGCAATCTGAACAGGCTGGTAATTAGTACTAATAACCATAAAAATATTGCCCTGCTTATTAGGGACAATCCTGATACTGTATTTCAATTCATAAACGGAGAAACTTTTGAGAGGCATATAAGAGGGCACAAAAATGCAGTTCGGATAGAACATCTTAAAAACATAAACCCAAATCTTCCCTTAATCTATACATCCACAATAGCAAGTGGAGGAGATATATATTTTAAGACAATTCCCGAACATTCAAAAATTCTAATAATCGACAGTATGAATGTATTGGGAAACAACAATGTAAATCAGGCTATAGGAAGAATTAGAGATAAGAGTATTATAGAAAAAGTATATGTAAACGGTAGAAAATCCTCAAAGAATGAAAATGAAGTTTTCTTTACAGATAAATATGTTGAACTTGCAATTGATGAAAGATATAGCCTTGCCTTAAATGGCAAATTAGCAGAACAGGCAGTTTTCCCAGCAAATGGAATAAAGTTTGATATTGAAAATAAGTCTCTTTATACCATACTGAAATATGGTTATTCCTCAAGATATTACTATTGGGAATATAATAAAAAGGAAGGCACTACCGTATTGGCTAAAAACCTTATAAACTACCTTAAATATCTCAAACTTAAAAGTCTCTATCCTGAATATGATGATGAAAATAATAAGGAATTTTTTCAAAAAACATTATGGAAAGATTGGAAAAAATCCTGTATGGTAGAATGGTTTGGCAGTAAAGATTTAATAGAAACCATGTTTAACCGGATAGATTTCAATAAAGACAAAGAAGAAGAAGAAGAAGAAAATATTGTAACCTGTAATGATGCAAAAGAAAACACAAAATTAAAAATGCGATTAAGGGCTGAAATTGATACTGTTATTATTCGCAATAATGGAAGTATAAAAAACACTTACACTGAAAATGTAAGAGTATTCAACTCATTTACCAATCTGCGAAATGATTACAAAAATGAGATATTGACAAGACACAATCTATATGAGTATGATATAAAAAATGCCTATCCAAGATTTCTATGTTTTATCCTGCATCAATTCAAAGACAAATTAAACAGCGATGATTTTGATTTCTACAGTCATATTGCACCAAAAATGTTTTCCGGACAAACTCGCGATGAAGTAAAAAAATCGTTTAACAAAAGGCTTAACGGTTTATCAAAAATAAAAAATACAAATTCTTTTAATAAGACCCTGAAAGATATTATAAATAAAATTGGATTTGATAAAGAGATATATAACCTTCTCAAAAACATAGTAGATGAGCAGGGCAATTGTTACAGAACATTAGGCGCACTTGAAGATTATGTTATGGGAAACCTTATGCACGAAATATATGAGTGGTTTAAGAATGTAAAAGAGAAAATAAAAATCATTCGGTTACACGACAGTATAATCACAACTAAACCCATACCTCATTTCAAAGTATCCATAAATGACTATTCCCTGCCTTTGTCAAGTAAACAGAATACTTGGCGGGAACTCCCGTTAATTAATATGTACGAATACCAAAATCCCCATACAAGAGTTTCTAACTGGTATGAATTAGAACCTGAATATGTTGAACAAAGACCCTGCATTTATATTAAAGCAGATTATTATACTTTGTATAAAGATGAAACAAGTTATGAGTATAAGCCAGTATTTTCAGATGAAACATATAAGACTTTTGTAGAAAATCAGAAAGATATTTTTTCAAAACATTCTGAATGTGGCTTGCTCGGCGAAGGTAAGGTAGATGAAGGTAAGGTAAACAGGAATGATATAATGTATATCAATAATGCAGGCGAAACATTTACACGATTGCAGGTATCTCAAATAACAAAAATTCCAATTAAGGATAGAAATTTTGCACGTGAAGCAAAGAAGGCGGGATTTAAACCAACATAATTATCTTATTTTCAAAGTGATATGTTAAAAGTGCAAAGATTCCATTTATAGTTTAACACATTTTAGTAATGGATTGACTATCAAACAGTTATCTCGATTGGGGAGTCGCTTCAAAAAGTGCCTGTAATGCATTGATACTCATAGGGGTTACAAGCGCGAACCCCCCAAAACGCCTAAGAAGAAAAAAGAACAAAACAGGCAGGAACGAACAGACCGAACAGACCGAAAAGGACTAAACCATAATATATATAAACACTACAATATCATTTATATAACAAACATTATAAACAGTTTTCTTCAATATACGGGACGTAGTTTCTGCCAAATCTCAATCATAGCCCAGCAATCGCAGCCCAGCATACCAGCACCCTCAATCATAGCCAAGCAATCGCAGCCCAGCATACCAGCACTACCCTTAACAATCTAAGTTACCGTAACATAATACACCAACCAAATGGTAAAGTACTCTCAAATCGCCTAAAAAGTGCCTTTATTTAAATCCTGCTGTTCCTGATGTTCCTGCTGTTCGGCTCTGTTCTTTGATGCAAATTATTCGTAGGTGAGCGCAAGCGAACAAAAACACAAAGTCGCTTGCGACACCAATAGAAAGTTCAGAAAGATTTTTTTTGATATGATAAAAAAATACTATCTTTGCGGCCTCAAATCTTATTCCCGCCGAAACTTGCAAAATTCCCCTTAAAAACGACTTTGGCCTTCTTTGGGACAAAATTTCCGATTAAGAAAACTTCTAACAATATGATTTATAGAGAATAATATCTCCCAATATATCTTCCCGCAGGGACGGGATGTCGGTAGAAAAATTTAAATAATATTATAAATTAAATAAGTATGCATATATGAAAAGATTTTTAAACATTTTAGCGCTTGCGCTGCTGATGCTTGGCGGCTGCAGTGAATATGACGACAGTATTCTTGAGAATAAAGTCAATAATTTGGAAAACCGTGTTGCCACACTTGAACAGTGGGCGACGACTGTGAACTCCAATATTACCGCTTTGCAGAACCTTGTTTCCGCATTGCAGGATATGGATTATGTTACCGGAGTGACGAGTTTTGCTTCGCCTGCTCCCGGCGGGTATATTATTTCCTTTCTTAAAAGCGAAAATGTAACAATATTCAACGGAAACGACGGAAAGGACGGCGCCAATGGAAACGACGGGAACGACGGAAGAGATGGCGAATCCCCGCAAATTAGCGTGAAACAGGATACCGACGGTGTGTATTACTGGACGCTGAACGGAGAATGGATTCTTGTCGACGGTAACAAAATGCGCGTTACCGGCGAAAGAGGGGCCGACGGCAGCGCCGGTCAGAACGGTCAAAATGGAATTACTCCGCAATTGCGGATAAATTCCGGAACCAATATCTGGGAAGTATCATACGACGAAGGCAAGACATGGATTTCGCTCGGAGTTACAGCTACGGGAGCCAAAGGTCAGGACGGTCAAAACGGTCAGGATGGTCAGAATGGACTTAGTCCGCAATTGCGGGTAAATTCCGGAACCGGTATCTGGGAAGTCTCATACAACAATGGCAGTACATGGACTTCGCTCGGAGTTGCGGCTACGGGCGCCAGCGGACAGGACGGACTTAGTCCGCAATTGAGGATAAATTCCGGAACCGGTATCTGGGAAGTATCATATAACAACGGCAGTACATGGATTTCACTTGGAGTCAGGGCGACAGGCGCCAACGGTCAGGACGGACAAAACGGTCAGGACGGACAGAATGGACTTACTCCGCAATTACGGGTAAATTCCGGAACCAATATCTGGGAAGTGTCATACAACAATGGCAATACATGGATTTCGCTCGGAGTTACAGGTATCAATGGAAATGACGGACAGGATGGACGGGATGGTCAGAACGGACAGGATGGTCAGAACGGACAGGATGGTCTGAACGGACAGGACGGTCAGAACGGACAGGACGGACAGGACGGTCAGAACGGACGGGACGGTCAGGATGGGATTTCTCCCCAAATACGTATAAATCCCGATACCAACGAATGGGAAATATCTTACAGCAATGGCGATTTCTGGGAATCGACCGAAATAAAGGCGACCGGAGCGAAGGGCGATGCGGGAGATAGCGGTGGAAATGCTGTTTTTGCTGCCAATGGCGTCGATTATTCAAATCCCGACTACGTGGAATTTACTCTCGCCGACGGCAATACCAAATTCAAAGTACCCAAGTACAGGAAACTCGGACTTAACTTTGAGCAGCCGGGAACATTTGCAGCAGGCGAACCAAAAATAATAGGATACGCTCCCGAAGGAGATGTGGCTGTTATTAGATTCATAGACATGCCCCCGGGCTGGAAAGCAAGCGTGGACTACTCCAGTCATACCTTTACGATAACAGCTCCCGCAACATTCAACAGCGACAACAGAAGAGGCGAAGCCATCATATTGATTTCCGACAACGATCAGAATATGATCATGCGCACTATTCATTTCTTCGCATTTGAAATGGTACTGATACCCAAAGGAACATTCCTGATGGGCAGTTCGGATGGTTCTGCTGTGGGCGTCGGTACGTCCGGAACAGACCCGAATGCAACAGCCGCCGAGCCGAACAGACGTTCTGACGAAACACAGCACAGGGTAACGCTCACCAAAGATTATTGGATGACTAAATATCCGATCACCAATGCTCAGTATGCTGAATTTCTAAATAGTGTAGGAATTGACAACTCAGGTGCAAGATCAGATATTCAAGACGGGGAAACATTGATAATGACAAGCAGCGACACTGGTCACGATTGGGGTCTACACTATAACGGCAATGTATGGGAGCCTGCGGCAAGTTATGAAAATCATCCTGTGATTTATGTAAGCTGGTCTGGAGCGAAAGCCTACGCCGAATGGGCAGGCGGCGATTTGCCGACAGAGGCGCAGTGGGAACGCGCGGCACGTGGCGGCATTGAAAACATGCCTTTCGGCATAGGAGACGGAGAAACGCTGACCAGTACGATGGCAAACCTTGACGGCCATACCACGGCAGTAGGCGCTTATTCGGATTATGCCAATGCCTACGGGTTATATGATATGCACGGCAACGTATGGGAGTGGTGTTTGGATTGGTATACTGACAATTATGCGAGTTTGCCATCCACTGACCCTGTTGGTATAACCGGTTCGGCCCGCTTATATCGCGGCGGCAGTTGGTTCGACAACGCCTGGTTCTGCCGCTCTGCTTTTCGTAACAACGAAAATTACTCCTTAGCCCGCAACATTGGCTTTCGCGTAGTGTTTTATCCTTAGTTCATCTAGAAGAATTTTGAGCTAAGAAAATTTGAGTCTGGCCAAAGCGAGGGACGACCGAAGCCTAAGGCAGGCGAATAAACGGTGTCAGTGTAGCCGACGGCTGGAACGGAGAAGATTAAAGAAAATAAAATCATTTTATCCCGGAAATCCGCACTGGAAAAAGTATGAAATTAAAATGCGTTCCAATGCGGACTTTTGGGGTAAATTACAAATAGTAGATAAACAAATTTTAAATTTTATAATGAATATTAATATTAAATACCAAAAATTATGAGTATTAAAGATGAACTTTTAAAAGTGTATTGTGGTCGGATGTCTGATTTTCGGCACATTCAGGACGTCTTCAAAGACGGGAATATTTCGGGACCATTGCTTATGTCGCCCGGTGAGAAATACGCAAAACAAACAGTTCCTTTTTTGGCTGTCGGGCAGCAAACTAATGGCTGGGACTCTTCGGGAGAGTGTGACAATATGATGTCTGAATATGAAATTTTCAATGTTGGCGAAAACGGGTATTCGAGATATCCTTTTTGGAACATGGTACGCAAAATTGAAAAGACACTGGGAAACGAGCCCTGTTCGTGTGCCTGGACAAATATCAGTAAGTACGATCAGGATTGCCGGAGACCGGATAAAGCGCACGAAGAGATATTTTCTGTTGTGGACAATCTTTTGGTTGACGAGATAAGAATCACAAAACCGGAAGTCTGTATCTTTTTTATAAGTCATAATTTTGATTATCGGCTGCAAAATATCTTTGAACAGTTGGAATTTATCAAGACAGACGGTTTCGACATGGAAATGCTGTGTCAGTTAAAACATCCGAGTTTACCGGATCTGACTTTCAGAACCTACCAGCCTCAATATCTGCGAATGCGTGGAATTGAAGAATCTGTCATCAATTTTATCGGCAGGCAAGTCAAAAAATAATCGACTATCAAGAGAGTTAAAAACTAAAAGTTGAATAGCGTTAATTATACAGTGCGCGGGTTAAAATTGTGAGGTAAAAATGTAGAGATGCTTCGTGTCTTTTGACGCCGTAGGCGTCTGATGTCGATAACCCCGGGCAAGCGAAGCGCAGCCCGGGGTAAG
>JAIRZR010000158.1 GCA_031267155.1 Prevotellaceae bacterium
TAAGTGGAAACGAACTGAAATCAGGCGAAAACTATAATGTAATCAGCGATGAAAGTGTTCAGGGGAATATTTTTGACCTCTGGTTTAAGTCGTGGGAAAATTTACGCCCTTATTTAGCATATAAAACCGAATTCGGCTCCGATGCAAAATTTGAACAGAAATATATTTATCCCGAAGACGCCTGCAAAGAGGCATTGCTTAATGCCGTTGCACACAGGGATTATTCCAGTCAAAACGGGATAGAAGTCTATATTTTCAATAACAGAATAGAAATCAAAAGTCCCGGCGCTTTGCTGTCCACCATAACGATAAAAAATCTCTATGAGCTTGAAGGCGCACACGATTCGAGGAATCCGCTTATTGCAAGAGTGTTGCGGGAAAATAAACTGATGCGGGAACCTGGCGAAGGAAAGAAACGGATATTTAGCCTGATGAGTGAAAATGAATTGAAAAGGCCTGAATTATATTCAAATGGCTCGTGGTTTAAAGTAACTTTTGAGCAATAAAAGTAAAGTATTAAGGGATGCGAAATAAACAGGATATAACAGATTATAAAAAACTCCGGATTGCGAGGAGTTGCGAGGAACGAAGCAAAGCAATCCGGAAAGTTCAATTTCCCTCCCTGAAAAAACAAAAACTGTTACTTTTTATAAAAAAATAATGAATACGGAACTTTTTATTGCAGGAAAACTGTCGTTCAGCAGGGACAACAAGCCGATGAAAGTGATGACGCGCATAGCAGTGTTTAGCGTTGCCCTGAGCATCGCAGTGATGATTGTAGCCGCTTCGGTGCTGGCGGGTTTCAAAATCCAGCTCAAGGAGAAGATTTCGGGCTTCAACTCCCACCTGCGCATTGCCAATCTTGATTCGAACTATTCGTTCGATACTCCTCCGATCCGGAACGATTACGGTTTCTACAGTTCGATAAGCGCACTGCCCGAAGTGAAGCATATTCAGCAGTATGCGTACAAGGGAGGCATAATCCGCGCCAGCAGCGATATTCAGGGGATTGTGCTTAAAGGCGCCGGCACGGATTTCGACTGGTCGTTTTTCGAGCAGTATATGGTTGACGGAAAGATATTTTCCGTCGATACTCCTTCCGCGTCCGACAGCGTGATAATTTCCGAAAGCCTGTCCCGTCTGCTGAATCTGAAAACGGGAGATTCCTTCGAGATGTATTTTATACAGGAACCCGTGAGGGTAAGGCGTTTCACAATCAGCGGGCTGTACAATACGTATTTCGAAGAGATGGACAGGACTTACGTCATCTGCGATATCCGGCATATACGGAGGCTTAACCGCTGGGACGACAGGCAGATATCCGGAATGGAAATAATGCTGCACAATCCGGACGACATGGACAGGGCTTACAGGAAAATCGACGATATTGCCGGATACCTGACTTTCGACGACGGTTCGAGACTCGAGGTTACGACTTTGCGAAATGCTTTCCCCGAGATATTCAACTGGCTGGCAATACTGGATATGAATGTGATTATTATACTGATTATTATGGCTGTGGTCGCGGGCTTCAACATGATTTCGGGACTGCTGATTATGCTTCTGGAAAAGATCTCGATGATTGGAATACTGAAATCCATGGGCATGACGGATTTCAGTATCCGTAAGATATTTCTGTACAGGTCGTCCATGATAGCGCTGAGAGGTCTTCTGTATGGAAATATTCTGGGACTGTCGCTGTGTATTCTTCAACAACGCTTCGGAATCATACATATCGACCCCCAAAATTATTTCTTCTCCACGGCTCCCGTGAATATTAACTGGCTAAATGTAATCCTGCTGAATGTCTGCTCCTTCGCTTTTATCTCCCTGACACAGATTATCCCGACAATGCTCATCGCAAGAATCAGCCCCGATAAGACAATGAGAAAGGAGTAAGCTGAATCGTTTAGTCGCTATTGGTTTGAAAAAGAAGAATTTTGTGGGACAAAAATAGATGTAATGCCGAAAAAGAAGAATTAAGAACCTGTTATATGGAAGAAAATTTTTAACATTTTGAAATAAAAATATAATGAATTTATAATAATTCATTATATTTGCACCATAATTAATAGTTGATATAATATCGGAAATAATAAGATTTACAAATAATTAAGATATAATTACAATGGCAATTAAATTTAAATCAGTAATGGATATTGACACTGTCTCTTATAGCAAAATAAGAAAAGGCGAACGCTATACGCGCAAAGAACATATTCTGATTATTGTAAAAATTTTACAGGCAGACCTCAAAGAATTGCTTGTCTTTTGGTTTGGCAATCAAATAATCACTGTAATGAAAGATGAAAAAAATATTGCAGGAAAAGCATTAAAATTGCAGAAAATTAAACAAATAATACTATATTCATAAAAAAATGAAAACACTTTCTTTTATAAATATGAAAGGTGGAGTTGGTAAAACAACTTCGGTAGTTGAGGTTGCAACTATACTTGCAACTCGATATAATAAAAAAGTTTTGGTAATAGATTTAGACCCGCAAACTAATGCGACATTATCATTTATTACATTGGAAGAATGGGAAAAAGTAAAAGATACATCAACTATTGCTGATGTTTTAGGAATGAATCGAGGAGCTTCTTCAAGAGATGAAGAATTTGACATTAAAAACGCGATTATTAAAAACGCAGGTAACATTCCTAATTTAGATTTAATCCCTTCTCATTTGGAATTAACATTTCTTGATTTAGACATTGCTTCGCGTACTGCGCGGGAAAGTGTTCTGAAAAATCAATTTGAAAAAGCAAATTTAGATTATGATTTTGTAATTATAGATTGTCCACCCAATCTTACATTAGCACCTCAAAATGCATTAATGATTAGCGATTACATTATTGTTCCTGTTGTTCCAGAGATGTTCCCTGCTATAGGATTGCCATTGTTAATTAATCGTGTTAAGAAATTAAAGAGAGATTTGAGAGATTGTAAAGTAGATTTTTTAGGTGCAGTTTTTACAAAAGTGGATGTCAGATATTCTGTACATAATCAACAGATAAATGCGTTAAGACAAAACGGATTAATTCCTTGTTTTACAACTATAATTAAACAATTAGCAGATATTAATAAGGCTGTTGCTGAAAACAAACCTGCTACAATGAAATTTCCGAATGGGCAGGTTGTTGAGGCGTATAATAATTTTGTCAAAGAAATTTTAAATAAAATAGAAGAAAATGGAAAATAATACAATATTATCAAAATTAGAAGATATACAGAAAGAATTAAGACTCT
>JAIRZR010000295.1 GCA_031267155.1 Prevotellaceae bacterium
ATTATCGCGGATAAAAAGGACTTTGCTACCTTTTCATCTTCCATCATAAACTTGAATACTACATCGTATATCGGATTTGCTATATACATATTTTAATATTTATTGGATGCAAAGATAATTCATTTTTCTTTATTTGTTCCTGCACAGCCTCTATAAAATGTATATCGTTTGGTGCAATTACATATTTTTTCTGAGGGGTAACAATCAATGTCCAATTGCTGTTTCGTCGAGTATATACATGTAATATCTTGTGAATATTTGAGCTGAATATCCCATAATTACCGGCGAATCCTCCAACGCCAAATGCCCTTATTATGCCTTTTTTGTCAGTATCCGCAAACAAGCGTATTTCTTGAATCTGCGTCAGCGGTATTGTAATATTACCAAAATAACGTTTAATCATTAAAGCTGTTTCAGTGAGCATGTAACGATACGGGGTATACAAAATCCCAAAAACGACAATCAGCAATAGAAAACCAATGACGATATCATAGAAAAGTAAAGATACTGTTCCAATTACAAAAAATACAGATATACAGATAGTAATAGAGATAATACTGGACATCCATGCTTTTGTATCGGGTGTTGATTTACTGTCAAAAACAAATTTATTCATTAATGTAACTTAATTATTATCATTTTTAAATTTTGCCAGTTGTTTCCTTAACTCTTCGAGCTCTTTGTTTTGTTCTGCTATCACTTTTTTATCTTCTTCAATCGTTTTGTCTTTTTCTTCAAGCTCTTTACCTTGTTCTTCTATCACTTTGTCCTGTTCTTCAATTGTTTTGTCTTTTGCCGCAAGACTCCGGTCTCTATCCTGAAGTTCTTTTAAATAATCATCTTCCATTTCCATTTCTATCTGGATTTGTTCGTCTAAACAGGCCATGCGGAGACGGCGTATGATGGGACGGTAAATCTCCGGGAAATCGTTTTCATTAACATTCATGATATGGTGGTCCTGAGTACGGTTATCCTGGTCGAAGATGCTCAGCAGTTTTTCGATATCGTTACGGCGGCGCTGTTTGAGCTGGTCTATCTGCACTATCCACGAACGGTGGTGCAGACTTTCAACAAACTCGTTACCGCTTGCGGACAGGTATTCCCTTGTCGTAACATCCTTTACCTGACTGTCTGACTGCAGAACCGGATGCCCGGGAAAGCCAATGTCGTAGCCCAGCAGAAAAATACAGTATATCTGGCGGGCTTTTTTCTCGCCGTCATCGCCATCGTAAGTGTTATCTGAATTCTTGTAATGCAGTCCAAGGTAGCGACGGAAACGCATTATGTCCGACGGCATTTTGGCTTTCTGCAATTCTACCGCTACGGTCTTGAACTTCCCGCCGGGAAGCGATATCTTAGCGGAAAAATCAAAACGGCATACAGTTAGAAACAGTTCTTTTTTTTCTTCCTTTTCTTTATTTGCGTCCTTCACAGGCTTATAGACAGTGTGCTCCTGTGTAGAAAAATCCAGTTCCAGCACTTCTTCCCCGATTATCGCCGATAAAAAGGATTTTGCTACCTTTTCATCTTCCATCATAAACTTGAATACTACATCGTATATCGGATTTGCTATATACATATTTCTTATTTTTTAATGTTATACCTGGCGCAAAGATAAATATTTTTCCATAAACAAGCGTTCCCGTAAATCCTGCAAATTCCGACTCCGGCAAAGGAATGCTTTTACCTGTCTTTAATTTTCGATTCGAATTTATTGACAGCGTCTATAAACGCTTCCACGGAAGCCGTTACGATGTCGGTGTTTGCCGAAAATCCGTAATAGACCTTGCCGTTGTGTTCGACCTGTATATGAACCTTTCCCACATCGTCGCTGCCCTTGGTAATAGCCTGTATAAGAAATTCCTGAATCGTCATTTGACGCCTGATAATCTCCTTCACGGCTTTCAGTGAAGCGTCGATCGGACCGTTGCCCGAGGCGGTGGATTCGAACTTTTCTCCTGCGATATCTATTCTTACGGTTGCCACCTGCCGCACGCGCTTTCCACACAATACCTGCAAATAGTCGAGTTTTATCCTCTTATGGACGCTGTCCCTTTCTCCGACAAGTGCAAGAATATCGCCGTCGGTCAGACTTTTTTTCCTGTCTGCCAGGAGCAGGAACTGCTGATACACTTCGTCCAGTTTCTCCTGCGGCATATTGACAACGCCAAGAACGGCGAGCCTGTGCTTCAGGGCGGCTCTTCCGCTACGCGCCGTCAGCACGATGGAACTGTCGTCGATACCCACATCCTTCGGGTCGATGATCTCGTAGTTCTCCCTGTTTTTGAGGACGCCGTCCTGATGTATCCCCGAAGAGTGGGCAAATGCATTGCGCCCGACGATAGCCTTGTTCGGCTGGACGGGCATGCTCATCAGGGTCGATACGAGCTTGCTTGTCTCCCAGATATTCCGGGTCTTTATATTTGTCCCGACCTCAAATTCCCTGTGGCTTTTGATTGCCATGACGACTTCCTCGAGAGCAGTGTTTCCCGCACGCTCGCCAATCCCGTTTACGGTTACCTCGACCTGACGCGCGCCGTTGAGAACCCCGGCGAGCGAGTTTGCAGTAGCCATACCGAGATCGTTGTGGCAGTGCGTGGAAATGACAGCTTTGTGGATATTGCCGACATTTTCCATCAGGTACTTTATTTTGGATGCATAGTCCGAAGGCAGGCAGTAGCCTGTCGTGTCGGGAATATTGACTACCGTGGCGCCGGCTTTGATTACGGCTTCGACTACGCGCGCCAGATATTCATTCTCCGTGCGTCCGGCGTCTTCGGCATAAAATTCCACGTCTTCCACATACTTTTTTGCGTATTTCACCGCTGCAACGGCACGCTCGACAATCTCGTCCTGCGTGCTGTTCAGCTTGTACCGGATATGGTACACCGATGTTCCTATGCCGGTGTGTATGCGTTTTCTCTTTGCATGCTGCAGAGCTTCGGCGGCGACCTCGATATCCTTTTCCACGGCGCGGGTGAGAGCGCATATCACAGGCCAGGTTACCGCCATGGACAGTTCGACCACGGAATTGAAATCGCCGGGGCTTGAGACTGGAAATCCAGCCTCGATAACGTCCACTCCAAGAGATTCGAGGGCTTTCGCCACTTCGATTTTTTCAACCGTATTCAGCTGGCATCCGGGAACCTGTTCCCCGTCGCGCAGGGTGGTGTCAAAAATATATAATCTGTCCATTTTCCCCGATTCGCGAATTAACTGTTTTCCGGTCTCAGCTTCCTGACAACGGCTCCGGTTCTCCACATTTCGCTTTCACGCAGGGCTCTCAGTTCCCCGTCGAGCGTTTCCCTGTAGTCTGCCTTCGAGTTGCTGTCTATCGAACGCTGGGCTTCGTTTCCACATGCCACTTCCCTGTAGAGCTTTTCGAACACGGGCTTTGCCGCGTCGTGGAAGGGAGTCATCCAGTCGAGCGCTCCCCGCTGGGCTGTTGTGGAGCAGTTTGCATACATCCAGTCCATTCCGTTTTCGGCAAACAGGGGCATCAGCGACTGTGTCAGTTCCTCAACCGTTTCGTTGAATGCTTCCGAGGGCGAATGTCCGTTTTCGCGCAGTGTTTCATACTGTGCGAGCAGGAGTCCCTGTATTGCACCCATAAGCGTTCCGCGTTCTCCGGTAAGATCGGAATAGACTTCGCGCTTGAAGTCCGTTTCAAACAGATAGCCCGATCCCACGCCTATTCCCAGGGCGATTACCCTGTCGAATGCTTTGCCCGTTGCATCTTGAAAGACGGCATAGCTTGAGTTCAGTCCGCGTCCTTCCAGGAACATTCTCCTCAGCGATGTTCCCGAACCCTTCGGCGCGACAAGAATGACGTCGACGCCGGCAGGCGGCACGATTCCGGTGCGCTCCCGGTACGTAATCCCGAAACCGTGGGAGAAATACAGCGCCTTGCCGTCAGTGAGGCAGGGCTTTATCCGGGACCACACTTCTATCTGTGCGGCGTCCGACAGGAGATACTGTATGACGGTTCCCCTGCTGCATGCTTCTTCGATTTCGAACAGCGTTTTGCCGGGAACCCATCCGTCGGCGACAGCCTTGTCCCAGGTTTTGCCGCCCTTCCGCTGTCCGACGATTACATTGAAACCGTTGTCCCGCAGGTTCAGCGACTGTCCCGGTCCCTGCACTCCGTAACCGATCACTGCGATTACTTCATCCTTTAATACTTCCTTAGCTTTGGACAGGGGAAATTCTTCACGTGTTACCACATTTTCCTCTACTCCGCCAAAATTCATTATTGCCATAATTTTAGATATTTAAATTATTTTTAAAAACTTTCCTTTACTGTTATTTCGTCCATGCTTTTGCGGATAAAATGCCTGGGATTTGGCGCTTCGTCTGCTGAATATCCTGCCATCAGCAGGTTTACCGGCTCTAAATTGTCGGGAATATTAAACTCCTTCCTGATTATCTCCGGGTCGAAATTGCATACCCACACGCTTCCAAGTCCCAGTTCCGTAGCCTGAAGCATGATGTGGTCGGTTACTATGCTTGCGTCTATGTCTCCGGACTTTTTCCGGTCGAACGGACGTTTCCAGCACTGCTCCCGATCCGAGCATACGATTATTGCCAGAGGCGCGCCAAATGCTTTGTACGCCTTTTTCAGTTTTTCCAGACCTTCGTCGCTCTCGATAACGAGCAGCTTGAATGGCTGGTTGTTGCAGGCCGTAGGCGCTATCCTTCCCGCTTCGAGAATCTGCTGCAGCTTCTCCGGCTCAACCTTTTTCGCAAGATATTTTCTCGCGGAAAACCTTTTAGTCGCTAATTCTATAAATTTCATATTGTTAATTATTAATTGCTAACTGATCACGGTATGTAACAAATCCGGTTATTGTTTCATAAAATATCTGTTCAAAAATCTCCTTCATTCTTCACTATTTGAACGAAGGAGTTCCAAAATTTTTTCCTCATCGAGACCGGTAATCGCCTGTATCTGTTCTACTGAAAAACCATTACGTTTACAGTTGATGACAATTTCCGCTTTGACTTTTGCAATACCTTCCTTTTTTCCTTCGATTTTTCCTATCATCTTAGCGTTATCTATTTGCTCCCGGTGTCGGGTTCTTGCTTCGGCGACATGGTCGTACTCGCGCTTTTCTTCATTTGAAAGTTGAGCATAATCCATAGCTTTACGCGCCTTGAGCAATCCCCTGGCGCTAAAACTCTCTTCTATACGGTTGTTTTTCAGAAAATAAATCCATTCATCCAGTTTGGTTACGGCAAGATCGTTGAAATTGTTTAGCTTCAGCACGTAGTATTCGGGATATAAATCGCCCGGTTCCGCTTTGTTGAACATCGCGCGCTGGTCTTCCGACAGCTTCAGGATATCATGCCTGTGCAATCCTTCAAAGAAGGCTTTACAGTGATATACATAATCATCTCCCTGCCCAAGATCGAAATATACTATGTTGATGGAATATATTTTCTTCACTTCCCCGTATTTATCTCCACTGTGCATGCGGTCGGTTATTGCCTTGCTCACACCGAAAAGCATGCGCTGAAAATAGGTCTGATCGGTTGAAAACTGCATTTCTATCAGGATGATTTCCTTAAATTCATCCTCCACCACTACATCTACCCTGTCGAACTTGTCGTAGATATCAACTTTATTGCCTTCGCTTTCCAGAACGCTGGTTATCTTGAGATCGCGACCGAAAAGCTCGCTCAAAAAACCTTCCACTACCTCGAAATTCGCCTTGTCACGCAACAGCCGTTTTGCTGCCCAGTCAAATGATACTAACGGTCTATCCTTATTCATTGTCGTTTACCTTTTATTCTGTTTATAATTTGCAAAAGTATTAAATATTTCCGAATAACGTACAAAAAAATGTCCCTGCGGTGAAAACCCGGAAGCATCCACCGACAGTAATACGTCCAACTCTTTACTCAGCCTGATATAGTCCATCAAGCAATCCCTAAAAAGTTTTGCCGGCAAGTCTTTTTATTTCGCCAATCCACAGCACGACGGATGTGGAAGCGATGATGATTCCCCAGTCGAGAGGCTTGAGCGCTACTACATGAAACATTTCTCCGCCCAGCGTAACGATAAGCCACTGACCTGCCAGGATAACCGCCGCGATAAACAGAAATCCGC
>JAIRZR010000298.1 GCA_031267155.1 Prevotellaceae bacterium
AAAACGTGGCAAAGGTAAATAAAAAAATAATACCGCGAACAATTTAATCCGAAAATTGTTATAGCAAATTTTTTATCTGATTGTGTTTCTTGTGATTAAAATTTAAATTTGCAAGAAAATATTTCATTCATTTGCTAAAATACGTCTCTCAGGCTTGATTTTTTTCCTCCGGTCGCGAAAATCCGGTGGTTTTGGCGATAATTTTAACAGACAAACCGGCTTTGTCGTTCACTGCTACAATTATACTGTGCGCGGTATGGTTTTGTTATATGACATGGGCGAACATAGGTTCGCCCATGTGTTGTGATATTATTGACAATGGTAATCACGTCAACTAAAAGTTAAGAGTTGGCTGGCGCGCGTCAGCTAACTCTTAACTCTTAGTTCTTAGTTCTTTTCGATCAAAGCCACTGCATAGACGGCAATACCTTCTTCCCGTCCGGCGAATCCTAATTTTTCCGTGGTTGTCGCTTTTATCGAGACATTTTCAACCGGGACATTCATTATCTCCGACAGTGTCCGGCGCATTTCCGGTATGCAATCCTTTATCTTCGGTTTTTGCAGGCAGACGGTAATGTCGATGTTTCCAATACAATAGTTTTCCCTTTTGAGCAGCGCGACAACATTCGACAGCAGGATTTTACTGTCTATTCCCCTGTATTCTTCGAAAGTATCGGGGAAATGGGTACCGATATCGCCCATCGCCGCCGCTCCGAGCAGGGCGTCGCACAGGGCATGGATCAAAGTATCCCCGTCCGAGTGGGCGATACATCCCTTATAGTGTTCTATCTTTATCCCTCCGAGCCAGAAATCGTAGCCTTCGGACAGTACATGAACATCGTAGCCAAATCCTATTCGTGGAATCATTCAGTAACTTTATTCTGTTTTACAGCTTTTCCCGTTCCGGGCGTTTTTACTTTCCTGTCAGCGGCTTTTTTCCCGACGGGCTTTTTGGCGCCTGCAATCCTTCCGCCATCCTTTGCCGCCGATTTGGCTGCAGTTCTGGCAGCAGTTTTCGCCGGTTTCTTCGGAAGATTTCTGCCTGCAGCCGGTCTGGAATCCATGTTTCCCGATTTTTTCAGTTCCGCCAAAGTCGTATGAGGCAGGATATGTTCGAGCAGGGAAACATGATACCCGCTGGATCTGTTTTCGGCAATATATTCGAGCAGTTTTTTCGACCTTGCCTCGCTGTCCATTTTGAAATAAGCGTCCACCTGCTTGATGAAATCGCTCAAAACGTTCATATAATTGATATATGCGTCGTATGGCGACGAATAGGGGTTGAAATACTTGTGCACGCTGCCGTCGGAAAACCACTTTGTACACATGTAATAGAAATGGTCGCTGTTCTGGAGTTTCAGCCAGGTGTCGACCAGTTCGGGATCGTGCACGTTCCTCATTCTGTCCGACAGCGAATAGAGCGTGTTGAATGCATCGTCCTGCAGGTCATTGCCGAGCCATGCGCTGAGGTCGCGTTCCTCGTCTGCCCACGATATGGCAAAGGGGACATGAATCGCGGCTACCGGCTGATGCTTGTCGTAAACTTCGGAGGGGGTCAGGAACTCGAAATCGCTTGAATCAAAGACCTGTTTCGGCAGATTTCTCATAAACTCGAATATGCCCGACGAAGCATTCTGATGCTCTCCAAATGTTTCGTAATCCATAAAAAGATTCACGATTTCCTCCCTGGCGTCAACGGCATTCAGCCACGAGACATATTTTTCCGAAGTGACAGGCCACTCCGCCCAGCTGCCGTTCGAAAAGCGGAAAGAGATGTCGTCGCTCAGGCGGAAATTTCTCAGCAGCACCTTCAGTTTCGGATTGACTGCATTTGCATAGACATAATTCGGGCTTTTCCATCCAAGTATATGCCGGGCGCCTTCCGTAAGCATCGTTTTGTAGCCCAGCTTCTCGACCTGAGCGCCGATTGCATCCGAATATATCAGCTCCGTCAGGCGGAAAGTACCTGGAGTATATCCGAAATATTTCCTTATCAGGGAACTGTGCAGTTCCACCTGACGCTGAAATTCCTTTTCGTCCTTCATTACGGACAGGCTGTGCGCCGATGTTTCCGTCAGAAATTCGACACAGCCGGTGTCGGCAAGTTCCCTGAAACTTTTCAGCACATCCGGGGCATACAGTTCAAACTGCTCTATCGCCGAACCGGTTATGGAGAACGAGACTTTGAATTTCCTGCCATACTCCCTGATCAGCTCGAGCAGCAGCCTGTTCATTGGCAGATAGCATCGGTCGGCAACCTTCTTCATTATGGAACGGTTGTTGAACTCGTCGAAATAATAGTGATTCTCTCCAATATCAAAAAAACGGTAGCGCCTCAAGCGGAAAGGCTGGTGTACCTGAAAGTAAAAGCATATTGTTCTTTTCATATTTCAATATAATTTATCCAATTTAGAACTATTTTTTTAATTTTCTTTCATGAAATCCTTCGTACAAATCAATCATGTGGGCAATATGCAGAACGGCTGCCACGCTCCATGCCTGCGACACCGCGCCGCAGGATTCGTGGGGAGGGTCGCCGGTGTACAATTCGGGAATGGCGCAGATGCATCCGCTGGTCATATCCTGCTCGAAATTGGACATTATACGTTTCGCCTCGGGAATAAACGACTTCCCGTGCAGGCTGAATTTCGCCTCGACATAATGCGCAAGCAGCCAGACCCAGACAGTTCCCTGATGAAACGCCGCGTCCCGGCATCTTACCGAACCTTCGCAACTGCCACAGTAAACAGGGTTTTTAGGGGATAAAGTCCGTATTCCCCTGGGCGTTAGCAGATCGTATTCGATGGCTTTCAGTACGCTTTCCCTGGCTTCGTCGCTGATCGGGCTGTACGGGAGCGAGGTCGCTATTATTTCGTTCGGGCGTATTCTCTGGTTCTGCCCGTCAACCCCGACATAATCGGCAAGGTGGTTCTTTTCGGGCATCCAGAATTTTTTCATGAAACTGTCTTCAATCAGGGGCGGGATGTTTTCCCATTCCTTAACGAAAGCCCTGTCGCCATACAGGGACGCAAGCCTCAGGGTAAAGCATACGGCATTATACCACAGGGCATTTATCTCGACGGCATATCCGTAGCGGGGAGTAACCGGGATATTGTCCACCATAGCGTTCATCCATGTTTTCGGAACTCCCTGTTCTTCCGCCCATATCAGTCCGTTTTCGTGCATCAGTATTCCGGCATTGATCCCTCCGCGGTATGCGGCGAGGATGCTTTTCATTTTTTCCCCGTAATGCTTCCATACTGATTCCGATTCGTCCGTAAGACTTTCGTACTTCTGTATCGACCAGAAATACCACAGTGGCGTGTCGGCGGCTTTATAGACCGGATCCCGGGTATCGACGGTATCGGGGAACAGTCCGTTTTTCAGTTCGGCAGAGATGGAGTCAAGCACTGACCTGTATGTCTCCGTATCCCTGCACAGCAGACCGGGCAGGGACAGGAAGGTGTCTCTGCTGCGGCATCCGTACCAGTGGTATCCCGCGACAATTTCGGTTCCATGTTCCCGCTTCATGATAAACTGGTTTGCCGTGTTCTGCAGACAGCTCATGAATGAACTTTTCGGAGGTCGCAGTTTCATCTCCCTGTTGAATTTGCGGCTGAGGGACAGTGGGCTGATTTCGTTAAGCGAGGCTGAAAATATTATGCTTTCGCCCTTTTTCAGCGGCATCTCGAAATAACCCGGCGAAAACAGGTCTTCCTGATATTCGTATCCCCTTTCCTTTTCCTCCATGTATTCGACATTGTAGTACCAGTCGGGCACAGCGATAAATTCATTGCTTTTGTTGATCTGCATGTTCAGTTCCGGATATTCCTGATACAGTTTTGAAGATATTCCCCTGTCGATCAGTTTCGACTGCGTGTTTGCATACAGGTTGGCTTTGCTTAATTTGTGGATGCTTCTGTATGCCAGCATTGGCTTCAGCCTCAGCAGGGTGGGCGAATGGGCGTCGAGCAGCGTGTAGCGGAGAAGGATCTGCTCTTCGTTGTGAACGACAATCAGTTCCTTTTTCAGAACAAGCCCGCCAACCATGTATGTCAGGGTCGGGATCGGTTCAAACTCGAAGTCCACAATATATTTGTGTCCCCTCGGCTCGTAAATGTTCGGATACTTGTGAATTGCGAGGTTGAAAGCCTGCTCGTGCTGCACCACCGTTTCGTCAAGGGACGACAGTAAAACATGCTTCTCGCCGCCGAATTTCTCAATCGGACAGATAAACCATCCGTGATATTTCCTTGTGTTGCAGCCAACAATCGTGGTACTCATGTATCCTCCCGCCCTGTTGGTGCTTAACAATTCAATAGAGAGTGAATATTCCAGATTCACCAATTCATTCTTGTTAAAATTCAGGTAGCCCATATCTAAAAATTATCATTTTACAAAATACTCTACAAATCTTAAAAAATTAAGTTGCAATATTAACACTTTTTTTGCACAGTTGTTGAACTTTTTCGAAAAAAAATTATACACGCCTAAGAAACTGCGCTTTCTATCCTCGACAGAAACGCTGAAGCGGCTCAAGCTGCGTCCCTGCAATGACGGAAACCGAGCCTTTTGAGAAACCCTCACCGTACTTACGAAATTTCCCAGAAATCACACACAGTCTACTGAAAAAATAACTGCAAATTTACATAACTGGTATAAGGAGGCAATACAAATATCCGAATTTGAAGGTGTTATAAAAATGCTTCGCAAACATGAAACCGGAATAATCAATTTCTTCAGGCATGGTTTGACAAATGCTGCAGCAGAGAGGCTAAACGGTAAAATCAAGCGTTTTGCTTCCAACAATTATGGAAAAGACAAAGATTTTTTTATGTACAGAACGGCTAAATATTTTTCATAGCACCTCAAAAAAAGAATTAACCAAAGATACAGAAAAAATTACAGAAAATATCATCAATTCTCGATGAAAAGCAAAGAAGAATTGTGTATGCAGCCGAAGCGGAACAACTCAGCAGAGGCGGAAAATCAAAAATTAGTGCAATAATAGGCATGTCCCGTTCAACACTCAATGTTGGTTTTGCTGATTTAAAATCGTTGGAAAGCAGTGATTTATCTGTTTGTAATGAGCGTATCAGGCGTGTCGGTGGCGGGCGTAAAAAAATATCAGAAACAGAGCCTGACTTAAAAAGGAATTGGAATTATTGATAGATCCGGTAATTCGCGGAGACCCGATGTCTCCATTAAGATGGACAGTAAAAAGCACGCGGACACTGGCAAAAGAACTTACAAATAAGGGATTTACAATTGGCAAAAGTTCAGTGGCCACCATGCTTGTCGAGATGGGTTATTCCCTACAGTCAAATCAAAAACGGCTTGAAGGAGCAAATCACCCGGACCGCAACAAATGAATAGTTTAAATCTCAAAAAAATCAGTTTCACGGTGAGTGGAATTACTCAATGAAAAAACAAAAACGTATTACTTAATTTAGGACAATCCCTAACGCAAATGTACAACTTCCCACACAAATAACGGTAGAACCAAAAATATAATTATAATATTGCCCCTTGTTGAGACGGAATGATACTGATTAGCTATATATTACAATTGGATACGATGCTGACATGCCAGCACTATTAGTTCTTAACTCTAAAAAATGGAGAGTAATTTTAAAAATTTTGTGTCCAATTTTTGACAGTCACCTTTCGGATTTTGCTGCTGGAATATGTATTCAATCATCAAAATACGAAGGGTTGAAATTATTATAGAAAACACGATAGGCAATATAATGTAAAACCCTGAAAGGGCGATATTATAAATTGGAGTGAATATATTTTCATATATTTCGTTGTTTATTATTTAGTTATATATATATTTATTAATTGCCTGTAATTCATCCAAATAAAATAGGAGGGGAACTTTAATAAATTAAAATTTCATGTACATTTGCACATTATTAATTTTATAAAAAAGTATGTTATGAGTACCGAATTAATTATTTTTCTTGCTGTTATCGGATTTTTGATAATTGTATATATTTTCATATACAACGGTTTAGTGTCGCGTAAAAATCAGGTTGAATATGCCAGTGGCGCGGTAAATGTCATGTTTAAGAACAGATACGATTTGATTCCAAACCTTGTTGCGACAGTCAGGCAATACATGCAGCACGAAAGAGGCTTGCTGGAAAAATTGACGGAATTGAGAGCCGGCGCCATGAACAGGTCGAACATGGACGTAAAGCAGATGAACGAATGGGAACATCAGTACAGTCAGGCAATGAAAGCCTTCAATGTGACTGTCGAAAATTATCCCGATTTAAAGGCAGGCGAGCAATTTTCCAGATTGCAGGCGTCTCTGAACGAATGTGAAGCACAGCTGGCTGCCGCAAGAAGAACCTGCAACGCCGCAGTGATGGATTACAATAATGCGCTGGAAATGTTTCCTTCAAACATCGTCGCCTCCATGATGAACTACAAAAGGAAAGACATGATTGAAGTTACCCGGGAGGAACAGCAAAACCCGAATGCAGGCAATTTATTTTCGTAAATTATTGCAACAATGGCTGATTACAATATTATATCCGAAGAGAAAATCAACTCGATCTGCGGAAGTATTCCCGATATCGGGGAAATGGAAAATCTGAGGT
>JAIRZR010000310.1 GCA_031267155.1 Prevotellaceae bacterium
GCTCTTGAAATATTGATCGCATCCATTTTACCGTCCCCATTCAGGTCAGCAAGGATGAAACCCTGGAAAACAGCGCCGGAAAACTGCATCGGTATTCTACATTTTTTGTAAAAACTGACATCGCCATAAAGTGTATATGCTAAAAATAATGTTGCTGAATCCAGGGTTGTATAGGAAGTTTTTTCCGGATAAGACAGGAAATCCATTTTTCCGTCTCCGTTGAAATCTGCAAATAAGGGCTTTGCTCCCTGCCTATCTTCCGACAGATAGGTAATATATTCATCCGCATAAGTTTCACTGCCTTCATAATTAATGGCGATAGGATTATACTGTGCATCATTCTGACCCTTTTCAATGACTTCTGTCAATTTTGAATAAAGTCCGTCGGAATCATAGACAAACTCATATTCTTTGATTTTGACCTGCCCGATATATGTTGAAATATTTTCCAGCCTTTTATTGCAGTTGACGACCGCCCCGGCTAAATATCCCTTTTGCGTATCGCTTCTTGCTTCGTAAGAAAAAAGGATACTCCTGTTAGCTGCATACTCTATTTTCGACAGGTAAAATTCCCCGTTGTTTGTGATTACATCATACGTATAGGTCATTGTATTCCCGTTTTTGTCGGTTACTTTGGATAAGAGCCAGAATAGCGTACCGCCCCCCGATACTTGAATGTTGGAACTGACTGTTGAACCGTATTCCTTTTTTGTACCGTCTTTAGTCCTCACGGAAAAGCCGTAATAAGAACCGACAACCTTGTATTCGATATCTGTAGAAGGATCATATTCCAGCCTGTATTTGGCTCCGTTAGTAAGGTTTTGTCCTGATATCAGTAACAGTCGCTGACCGTCCAGCATGATATTGTCGGTGCCTGTCAACTGCGGCGCATCTGCCGCATTGTCATAATAAAATGTTTTCCCACACCGGGTTATGGCGGATGACGCCGATAAATTCCAGCCGTATCCGACCACTCCGTTACCGGTTTGGCTGTTATATCCGATTGATACGGACGGTTTCAGTCCGGCTCTTCCTTCAGGTATTTCCATGGGAATCTGATAGCTTGCCGCACCTGTCGCCGTAACGTCGGCGCTTCCGGCAGTTGTTCCAACATACAGGGTGTTGTCTATTGTTCTGTTTGACGGAGAAGATGGTGTTTGTTCGGGTTTATTCTCCCTGTAAACCTTTTCCTGTTCCAGGATTCTGTCCGGCAATAACTGCGGAAGCATTATTTTGACCGTATCCTGCGATTCATCATAGTAATCACCTGTAACAGGGATTTCTGCCGTTACACCGGCTTCTGTTTCCGCCTTTTTTACCTCTGCCTGTCCGGACACCCTTATTGCGACGAACAGCCATACAACAGTCATTATATAGATTTTTTTATTCATGTCATGCTGATTTAATGTGCGTTTTTATGTGTATAATCCCTGTCAGTTGGATTTTTTGTCAATAGTAGCCGCCCCGGTTGTTTCAGCGCCTAACGTTCTTGATATCCTGTTTCCGGAAGCGTCATAAGACAAAGTGAAATCATAGGTTTCAGATTCTCCGCCGCCAGTTACGTTCAGGATTCCTCCCGATAGCACTTCGAACGGGCCATTGATTAGAACTTCTACAGGCGCCGAAAGGGATAAGTTTCCGCTGCCTGTCACCGTTACATTTTGTACAGTAAGGATATTGCATCCCAAAACAGACACGGTTGAAGACACCGTCTGGTTCGTGAAACTGTTGACACAGGAACTGGCTTCCGTGGCCACCGATATATTTTCGGATTGCCCGTCTTTTACCTGTTTCATTTCCGGCAGAGGGCTGGTTTGTTTTCCAAACATTGCTCCGGCAGGGTCGTCGCCTGTTGCGTCATGATATGTACTGTTGGCAGATCCTTTTGTTTCGGTATCTGTTGACCGTGCCGATGTAACGGTATTAACACCGGACAAAAAGACAAGCAGCACGCATATATTAATATGTACTTTAAAGTTCATTACAGGCCTCCTTTCATTTATTTGGTTAATATCATGCGTTTGGTATCGACTTCTTTTCCATCAACAATAAGAGAATAAAGATACATGCCGGCTGTCAGTTCAGAACCGTTGACCGTTATACCCGACTGCCGGCTGTTTACCGGTATCTGCTTAATCAGCGCTCCCTGCATATTGAATATAAACACGGATGCGCTGGAGATGTTATTTGGCAATTCAAATTTTATTTCTGTTCTGTCGGTAAATGGATTCGGGGCATTCTGGTATAATATTGCACGGGAAAGGTCTGATAGTGCATCCGATGCCGTTGCGGCACGCGGTGTTATGGACGCCGATGAAAGTTCGTCAATTTCTGCTTTAAGTTCCTTTATGGATTGAATTAGCAGGGGTATCAATTCGACGTAGTTTACAGACAGGTATCCATTATCCTCCTCGTAAACTAATTCCGGATAAACTTTTTGCAAGTCTTGAGCGATTAGTCCGAAATGTTTCTTTTGAAACATCTGAGATTTTTCATCAAACAAACCGTATTTTTCGGTCAAGGTATCACTTTTAGTCTCAAAATATACCTGTTTATAGTTGTACGATACAGGATTAAGACG
>JAIRZR010000321.1 GCA_031267155.1 Prevotellaceae bacterium
GACAGCGACGCTTTCAAAGGGCTGCTGATTGCCGTCGAGACAGCACTGACGGTCACGAACCCCGTCCTGTCCGGCGTCATCGGTATTGGCACCGTAGTCGCTAACCTGCTACGTCAGAAACTGCGCGTCAACAAAGACGACCTCGTGGGCTATTGGCAGATGACCCTTAACCGTGCCGAGCATTATCCGCACGGCACACGCGACCGGCAGGATACGGCCGATACAACGGGAAATATACAGGTGGACTATACACTGTTCGGTTTCGAAAATGTGGCAGACTAATAAAAGATTCATACCAGAGAAATAAAATAACTATGCGAACCTGTTCATTTTTATTGATCATTTGCCTGTTTTCCTGTTCAAAACCGTATTCAAAGGACTTGGAATCTGTTCTTGAACAGGCGGGGAAGAACCGCAAGGAATTGGGAAAAGTGCTGAAACATTACAGCCAAAACTCTGCCGACAGCCTGAAATTGCGTGCGGCAGAATTCCTGATTGTGAACATGCCGGGCAAGTATTCGGAATATTATGACGCTCCGTGGAATGATGTGGCAACCGTGCGCTTGCGGTGGACAAGCTCATCGGACAAGCAGCGGGTACTGGATACGTACAAGATAGGCGAGCTGGTAGTGCAGGAAGATATAACCTGTATTACGGCCGAATACTTAATCAATAATATTGAACTGGCTTTCAAAGTGTGGCAGGAGCGCCCGTGGGGAAAACATATTCCCTTCGACGTTTTCTGTGAGGAAATCTTGCCCTACCGGGTGGGTACCGAGCCATTGGAAAACTGGAGGGAGAAAGCGCTTGCCAGCTTTGCAGACCTGGATTCGGTATTGAATAAGCCCGCAACTACGTCGGTGGAAGCCTGCCGTATCATTAACAGTTTACTTCCGAGATTCAGGATAGACAATGACTTTCCATCAATGAATTTCTCACAGTTGATGGCTTCGGCAAGGGGGACGTGCGATGATATGGTAACGATAGCCGTTTTTAGCATGAGGGCGTTAGGCATACCTGTAACCTTCGATTTTACGCCACGGTGGATAAACCGGCCAACCGGACATTCCTGGAATGCGGTGCGCGACAGCAAGGGGAACTATATTCCTTTTATGGGAGCAGAGAGGAATCCGTATGAACAGCATCCGGGCGTCTTATACCGTACCTGGCTGAAAGGAAAAGTTTACCGGAAAACATTTGCCATACAACAAAATATCCTAACGGAAGACAGCCATATTCCGCCTTTGCTGGAAGATCATAAAAACATGAAGGATGTGTCGGCGGAATATACCGGATGTACAGACACGGTCACGGTTCGCCTTAAGTATCCACCCGTGACGCCAACGGGGTCTGTGTACCTTGCATTCGAACAGAATCGTCAGTTCTATCCCGTCGCGTGGACTGAGGACAGCGGAGATACATGCCGTTTTCCGTCCGTAGGGAGGGACGCCATTTATTGCCCGGTGTATTATGCTAATAATCGGCAAACGCCGGCAGGAGATCCTTTCTGGTTGGATAATGATGGGAATATGACGATTTTTCCTCCGGACAGTCCGGATACGTTATTGACTCTTGATAAAATTGATCCGGATAATAATATATACCGATGGTTACGACGTATGTATCACGGCATATTCGAAGGGGCAAATCAAGCGGACTTTTCCGATGCAAAGGTTCTGCACACGATCAATCATCTTCCCAATAAGTTTTATAATGATGTTATATTGCGAACGCCGGTCAATTATCGCTATGTCCGTTACAAATCGCCGGAAGGAGAGCATTGTAATGTTTCCGAGATAACATTTTACGGTTCGGAAGGAGAGAAATTGTCCGGCACACCCGTCGGAACGCCGGGAGCATGGGATAATTCAAACAATACCTGTGATAAGGCATTTGATGGTGACGTGACCACTTTTTATGATGCAGCCGAAAGCAGTGGGGCATGGACAGGGCTTGATTTTCAAGAACAGAAACAAATTCGCAAAATCCGCTACCTGCCATGTACCGAAGGCCAGCATATATACGAGGGACATCATTATGAGTTGTTTCATTGGATGAAAGACGGATGGGCGTCACTGGGCAAACAAACAGCGACAGATAGCGGCTCATTGCAATATCATGCGCCATCGCAGACGTTGCTGTATTTGGAAAATCTTACGCTCCGAAAGAAAGGCAAGGTGTTCTTTGTTACACCTGACTATGAGATTCATTGGCGATGATGTTCGATTAATAACCCGGTTAATATAAAGAAAGATATGATAAAGAGAGAAGAAACAATGAAAGTCATCACGGACAGATTAATCGTTGGAATACTGTTTGGTATTCTGTGTGGTGTCACTCTGTTCGTTACTTCCCGTCATTTTGTAAATCGGGAGGTAATGCCCAAATGGTTTGGGCTGATAGGAGGCGTTGGTATAGCAGGTATAATAACGGGAATATTTCACCGTAACCTGCATGTCCCGCTGAAATCAGTATTCATACCGATGCTTTTATGTGGTTTTTTGATTGTTTTAAGGGATTATCTTGTTTCCGGTTTCAATTATCAGTTGATGACGCAGGCCGTTTGTCTGTTGCTGTTGTTTTTCCTTTTGCAGCAGATGACGATGACCTTCCCCGTCAAATATATCCTGGGGATTACGGTGATATTAACGGCAATCCTTGCATGTTATGGTGTATTAGATTATCTCGGTTTGTTCTTATCTACCAAACATGTCCGGCTAACGGGAAGTTTTGACAATCCGGCAGGTTTTACCGCCGCTTTGGTTTGTGTGTTGCCCTGTACATTCTATTTTTTTCGTAATACTTCCCGTATTACCAAATATATTGCTATCCTCATTGTCGTCCTGTTGTTTTCAGTGATTGTGCTTTCCCAGGCGCGAGCCGCAATAATTGCCGGATTTGCGGTGGTTCTATATTATTTGTTGTGTGGCAAATATTCGGGAATCAAAATGAAGAACTGGGTAAAGATATTGCTTGTCTGTATCATAGCCGCAAGCATGACCGGCCTGTATTTCCTGAAAAAGGATTCTGCCGACGGGCGGATTCCGGTGTGGAGCAGTACATGGGAAATGATACGGGACAAACCTTTAACCGGACATGGATATGGAACATTCAACGCAAAATATATGCTGTATCAGGCGGAATATTTTGAAATTCACCCCGACAGCAAATATTCGGACTTGGCCGACAATGTATTGCATCCGTTCAACGAATACCTGCTGATATGGGCAGAGCACGGCATTATCGGAATGGGTTGCATTGCATTACTGTGCTTTCTGCTTATTCGCTGTTATTTTCGTGAACCGTCGCAGATCAGGTTTATAGCCCTGTTAAGCATGTTATCACTGGCTGTATTGTCCTGTTTTTCATATCCGTTCAAATATCCGTTCACCTGGGTGATGGCTTTTCTTAATATAGCTTTGATCTGTTCGCCCGGCAAAGTATCATCCCGTAAAACAGTCAATGCGACAAGAGCGGGACTGGTTTTGATTGCAATCGCGCTTTTGATTACAGTCGTTCCATTGATGAAAGCGGAAATCCGGTGGAACACAGTAGCAAAACAGTCATTAGCGGGAAAAACAAGAAAAGTATTACCCGAATACGATAAACTGTATAAGTATCTCGGAAAAAACGGCTTGTTCCTGTACAACCATGCCGCAGAACTACACGAAGTAAAGGAATATGAAAAAAGCTTGTCGATATTTGAACGATGCATTCGATACTATAATGACATGGATGTTCAGATGCTGCTTGCCGATAATTATAAGGAATTGTCTCGGTACGACGAAGCGAAAATGCATTATAAACTTGCCGCATCCATGTGTCCGGGACGATTCATGCCGTTATATCAGCTAACAGAACTTTACACAGCCACCGGACGTACCGATGAAGTACGAACGTTGGCACAACAAATAATAGACAAAAAAGTCAAAATTCCTTCCGCTACTGTCCATGCAATTAAACGTAAAATGCAAGAACTGATAGACAGGGAAGATGAAATAAACGTTCCGGCGCCGGAAAGCCGGACGGATCTCGAACCAATTAACAAAACACAACCCAGGCAAGGCCATCTTTTGGAGAATGAAACTCCAAAGGAACTCTTGCCTCCGTGAGGTCAATGTGGCGTAATATTAACATCTGTTCCGGCAAGTCACATGTCATCCAAAAGGTTAGTTAGTTAATTAGCT
>JAIRZR010000418.1 GCA_031267155.1 Prevotellaceae bacterium
TTTGACCCGAGATGGCGTCGCCGAGGCATTTGTCGAATTTGCCCGGAAAGAGCAGCTAAGTTTTTTTTAGATCGCCCTTTCAACGAGCAAAAGTATAAGGGCTTGTTGGAAGGGCTAAGAATTATAGAAGTGTCTATTATCGAATGTTTAAGTCAAAATGATTGCAGGCTTGAATCTGACTTTTGGACACAGAATAACAATCCTCAAATTAAAACAATAAAGGGCAGTGAAATAATTGATTTTGTTCAATACGGTACGTCAAAAGAATTAAACGAGGGAGGTATGGGATTTCCCGTTTTACGATTAAATGAATTTTATTCTCGCTTTATTGGTGTCCCAAGTAAATATTGCAACATTATTTCAACAGAAGAGTATGAAAAGTTGCGATTGAAAAAAGGTGATGTTCTGATATGCCGGACAAATGGCAATCCTAATTTAGTAGGAAAAAGCGCATTAGTAGCAGAAGATACGGAATATGCCTATGCTTCATATTTATTTAAAATTCGTCCAAAAACAGAAATCATTAGTTCTCATCTGTATTGGTTGCTTTTTTGTCCTCAAAATATGGACGAAAAGAAATTGACAAATATTCAATGACAGGTAACCAAACCAATTTTAGTCCTGCAAAATTCAGAGAAATAAATATACCTGTTTTTGCGAAATCGTTTATTGACAAGATTGATGATTTATACTCAAAGTCATTTCAAAATTTAACCCAGTCTCAAACTCTTTACCGTCAAGCCGAAGAATTGCTTCTGGAAACGATTGGACTGAAAGATTTCCAGCCTTCGCAGACAGGTACAAATATCAAAAGTTTCAAGGAATCGTTTCTGGCAACCGGACGACTGGATGCGGAATATTATCAGCCGAAATATGAGGAGATTGAAAATAAGATAAAAACTTTTCAAACCGGATATTCACTAATCAAGGAACATTTTAAACAAAATAAGCAAATCGTAGACCGCAGTAAAAAACAATACTATTACACTGAAATAGGAGACATAAATATTGGAAATGGCTCTTTTGCATATAACTTAATCAATATAGATGATTTGCCTGATAATGCAAAAATCAAAAGTGAAAAGAATGATATTTTGATATCTAAAGTTAGACCAAATAGGGGTGCAGTTGCTATAATTAATGAAGATATCCAAGATTTTATTGTTAGCGGCGCTTTCACCGTATTAAAAGAAAATAGCGATTATAAAAAAGAAACTCTTTTTGTACTGTTGAAAACCAATGTTTATAAAGAATGGCTGCTAAAATACAATGTGGGGACTTCCTACCCTGTTATCAAAGATGACGACATATTGAACTTGCCCATTCCAATGATTGATGGTAAAATTCAACAACAGATTTCCGAATTAGTCGAGAAAAGTTTTTACCTTTGCGGGGAAAGTAAACGATTATTAGATGAGGCTAAGGATATGGTAGAAAAGGAAATAGAAAGAATTAATATTTAATATATATATATATATACTATGAATAAAAGATACCAAGTATTCATCAGTTCTACTTATTCTGATTTAAAAGAAGAGCGAAGTAAAGTTATGCAAGCCATTATGGCAATGGATTGCATTCCTGCAGGAATGGAATTATTTCCTGCCATAGATGAAGAGCAATTCAATTTTATAAAAAGAATAATTGATGATTGTGATTATTATATATTAATCATTGGCGGCAGATACGGCACAATAAGTGATGATGGCATTAGTTATACAGAGAAAGAATATGATTATGCTATTTCTTCTCAAATACCGGTAATGACATTCCTTCATAAAAATATTGGTCAAATACCTCGTGAAAAGACGGAGACAAACCCAGAGGTAATGAAAAAATTACACGTATTCCAAGAAAAAGTAAAAAAAGGCAGACTTGTGAAATTTTGGTCTGATGCTTCAGAATTAACTGGAATGGTTGCAATAAGTTTAATGCAAACAATTAAAACTTATCCACAAACAGGATGGATTAGAGCAGATATGACTACAAGCACCGAATCATTACAAGAAATTAACGAACTTCGCAAACAATTAGCAGTACTTGAGGCTTATAAAACTAAAATAGAAAAAGAAAAAATTCTTAACAGTGCGATTAAGAATTTAGCGGGTTTAGATAAAATTATTGAGATTGACGATGTAGCGATTCATTGTGACTGGGGAAGTAGAAATAGAATGGAATACAGTTGGAAAATAGAAGTAACATTGAAACGAATTTTTGAGATAGTAGCACCTAAAATTATGTCTCCCTCTGTGAAAGAAACTCAAGTTAGAACTCATTTAATGAATGTTCTTTTTAATCAAGCAACAAAAAATAACAAACTGGAACATAAAGATTTATATATCCCACGAATGGATATAAGTTATTTAAATATTATAAAAATTCAATTTATTGCTTTGGGTCTAATTGAAACATATACAGAGAGAACTGAAAAAGGGCATATTGTATCTTGTTGGAAATTAACTGAAAAAGGATACACTATGATGATGCAATTTCTTACTTTAAAAAAGTAAATTATTAATAGTGACAAGCAATATATTGAATTAATTGATTATTCAAATAGAAACATGACAAAAACTTTGATATTCGCAAAAAACATCATGCCTTACAATCCAAACATTCATCATCGTCGCAGCGTCCGCCTGAAAGACTTATGATGATTCGCAGGCAGGATCGTATTTTATTACGATATGCGTACAAAATCGGGAATGTTTGTTTGGGAAAATCGTTGACGGAAAAATACAATTGTCTCCGTAGGGAATTATTGCCGATGTATTGTGGCATGAAATAAAAAATCATGCAAAAAACGTCGATTTGGATGAATTTACGGTAATGCCCAATCATATACACGGGATAATAATGTTTGGAGACGATGATAATAATAATGGTGGTGCGGATTCGGGTGTAGGGGCAAGGCATGCCTTGCCCCTACGGGCGGAACGGACAAAACGGGCAAAACGGGCAGAACAAACGAAACAATCGGAGCAATCGGAACAAATGGAAGAATCCATACAATCGCGGTTTCAAAATCAGGGGAAAAACACGTTATCGTCCGTTATTGGTTCATACAAATCTGCCGTATCGAAACACGCGCATCGATTGGGCTTTGTATTTTCATGGCAACGCAACTATCACGAACACATCATCCGCAATGAACAATCGTATCAAAACATTGCCGATTACATTATTCATAATCCTGAAAAATGGCAGGACGATAAATTCTACATCGAATAACGGGATTCACGGCAATCGCAATCTGATATAACAGGGCGCTGACAAAAACGGTACATTCTACAAAATCTATTATAAGGAAGAAAATTAAACCATCATGCCCTGCAATCCGAATATTCATCATCGCCGTAGCGTCCGCCTGAAAGACTATGATGATTCGGTATCGAGAAAGCTGTTCAACACGTTCTCAATATCGCCGCGCGTCGCCCCCCGAAGGGTGGTGGGAAAAAACTAAAATAAAAGGTGAAAATTGATAAAAAAAAATGAATGTAGTAATAATTAAAAAATATGTACATATTTTTCAGGACGTGACTCTCAGTTCTTAACTATAAAAAAGTGTGATTTCAAAAAAACAGTGTAAATTTGCAGCCGGAAAAAGCATTTTGCCTGTCGGGCAGAATGTAAAAACAGACAGGAAATGAAAATTGCAATACAGGGTGTAGCCGGGGCGTTTCATGACGAAGCAGCGCGGAAATTTTTCGGGGAAAACATCAGTCTTTTGGAGTGCGACACATTCAGGCTTTTGTGCGGGAAAGTAGATTCCGGCGAAGTTGATTACGGCATCATGGCAATAGAGAACACTATTGCGGGCAGTCTGCTTCAAAACTATGGATATCTGGACGAGTTCAAGCTGAGGATAACGGGCGAAATATATCTGAGAATCAGGATGAATCTTATGGCGCTGAAAGGGACGAAAATCAGGAATCTCAAGCAGGTACTTTCGCATCCCATAGCTTTGCGTCAGTGTGCCGAGTATCTCAATTCTCTGCCCGGCGACGTAGTGATTTCGGAAACGGAAGACACTGCCGAATCGGCAAAAAAGATATACGAGAACCAGCTTGCCGACACCGCCGCCGTTGCCGGAGCCGTTGCCGCCAGAATGTATAATCTCGAGATACTTAAAGAAGGAATCGAAACGGTCAAGAAGAATTACACCCGTTTCATCACCCTGTCAAAAAATCCACATCCCGTACCGGACAGCAACAAAGCCTCCCTCTCATTCGAGGTCAGGCACCAGTCGGGTTCCCTGGCGGAAGCCCTGACGATATTTGCGCGGCACGATGTGAATTTAACGAAAATACAGTCTGTCCCGATACTGGGACAGCCCTACCGGTATTCCTTTCACGTTGATCTTGAATGGGATAATTCCAGCAACTACGATGCGTCGATTTCCGAAATAATAAGGCATGTTTCGGGCTTGTCGATTTACGGTGAATACAGGAAGGGAGAATTGCCTCCGGAAATTTAAATTTATTATAACATACAAGCAATGATTATTAAGGAAGCCAATAGATTGGGAAGTATTCAGGAATACTACTTTTCGCGGAAAAATGCAGAAATTGCAGAAATGAACAAAACAGGAATACCCGTGATAAATCTGGGTATCGGAAGTCCGGATTTGAGACCTTCGGACGAAACCATCGACAAACTGTACGAAATCGCACTGCGCGAAGATTCGCACGGTTATCAGCCCTATCGTGGAGATCTGGAGCTGCGCAGGGCAATATCGGCATGGTACGAAAAAACCTTCGGCGTAAAATCCAGTCCCGATTCGGAAGTCCTGCCGCTTGCCGGTTCCAAGGAAGGAATCATGCACATCACAATGTCTTTCGTGAACGAAGGCGACGAAGTTCTGGTTCCCGATCCGGGATATCCGACCTATGCTTCGGTGACGCTGCTGGCAGGCGCCAAAATCAGGAACTACAAACTGAAGGAAAAACTGGGCTGGCAAATCGATTTCGACGAACTGGAAAAGCAGGATCTGTCGAAAGTTAAACTGATGTGGTCATGTTTCCCGAACATGCCGACCGGAGTACGCGCGACGGACGACACATACAACCGTCTGATTGCCCTTGCCCGCAGGAACAAATTTCTTTTAGTCAACGACAATCCCTACAGCCTGGTGCTCAACAGCGAGTACAAAAGCATACTGACTTACGAAGGCGCGCGGGAAGTCGCCCTGGAAATGAACTCGCTGAGTAAATCGCACAACATGGCGGGATGGCGTATCGGATGGGTTATCGGCGAAAGGGACTATATCGATTCGATCATGAAATTCAAGAGCAACATGGATTCGGGAATATTCCTGGGAATCCAGCGCGCAGCCGTTAAAGCTCTCGAGAACAGTGAAGAATGGCATCTCAAAAGAAACGGCGAATACCGCGAGCGCAGGAAATTAGCCGAAGAACTTGCGACGAAACTCGACCTGAGTTTCGATGCAAGTCAGGTCGGACTGTTCCTGTGGTGTAAAATACCTCCATACATGCCTTCGGGAGAATGGCTCAGCGACAGGATATTGAAGGAGGCAAGAGTATTTATCACTCCAAGCTGTATTTTTGGAAGTACGGGGGAACGTTTTGTGCGCATATCCCTCTGTACGAAACAGAAAAACTTCAGGGAAGCGATCGAAAGGACAGGCAAACTTAAATTACAGTAATTCCCGTAATTGTTAATTGTTAATTGTTAATTGATTTTCAGTTTCCATGGATTGGGACGGCAGATCGAGAGGGAAAAAGTCCGGCTATATTATATTTATATGGCTGTTAAGGACGGGTTTAACCCCGGCATACATCCTTCTGATTTTCGTAGCCCTGTATTACTGCATCGCCGAAAGGCGCAAGTCCGTCATATCCTACAGCTTTTTTCGCAGGCGTATAGGTTTCGGCGTTTTACGCTCGCTGGTTTCTGTTTACCGCAACTATTTTTTATTCGGACAGTGCCTTGTCGACAGGGTAGCCCTTATGTCTGCAAACCCGAATTTCACGATTACGTTTACGGGAGAAAACCATCTCATGGACATGGCAAAACAGGGAAAAGGCTGCCTGCTGGTCGGCGCCCATCTTGGAAACTGGGAAATAGCGGGACATTTTCTGTACAGGATAAACGTTCCCGTAAATATTGTGATGTACGACAATGAATATGTGCATATAAAGGAATGTCTGAAAAGCGCCGGCAGCAGGAAAGGCACATACAGGATTATTCCCCTGAGGGACGACATGTCGCATCTGTACGAAATAACGGAGGCTTTGTCGCGCGGAGAGTTTGTCTGCCTGCATGCCGACAGGTATATGGACAATTCCAAACTGCTGTATCATAAATTCCTGAACGAAGAAGCTCCGTTCTCGCAGGCAATATTCCGCCTGTGCACAATGCTGAATGTCCCCGTAACGTTTGTATATGCTTTCCGCATGAGGTTCAGGAGATACCACTTCCATGCCGGCAAGCCCCGCATATATTCGGGTACAAAGGACGAAAAACTGAAGGAGTTTGCCGACGACTATATTGAAGAACTGGAGAAAAACACCGTTCATCATCCGCTGCACTGGTTCAATTTTTTTGACTTCTGGAAGAAAAGATGAGATTTGGCGTTTTAGGTATGCGAAATAAACAAGATGTAACAGATTATAAAAAACTCTGGATTGCTTCGTACTTTGCAATGACGGATAACTATCTGACATTATGTCTATTGCATAGCACACGGTTACCTGTCATTGTAAATACCCGTTTTGTACCTGAACTAAAAGCGAAATGACGCTTAATCAGGATGTAACAGGCGGATTACGACTAAAAGTTGAATAGCGTTAATTAATTGTCCGCAGGACATCCATATCAATAGAAAACCGTTTATTTCCCG
>JAIRZR010000359.1 GCA_031267155.1 Prevotellaceae bacterium
GCATATCAAATGGCGGATACGACTGTTACTGTAGATAATGTTAAAGAAGCATGTGCCGAATTGCTTAAACGCAGCGAACCGGTCTTTTTCCAATACCGTCAGCTGCTTACTCCTGCACAGTGGGATTTTTTGATTGCAGTAAGCAAAGAAGGAGAAGTGAGACAACTGACAGCAAAAAAATTCATCAGTCAATATAATATCGGAACTCCTTCCGATGCAAGAAGAATCAGTAAATCACTAATCGACAAGGAACTGTTGCTGGAAATACAGACAAAACAGGCAAGCGTATATCAGGTGTACGACCTGTTTTTGTCGCGATGGCTTGAGAGTGAATATTAATCGGAATATTGTTCGTATTCCCTCCTCAATCGCTTCGCTTCATTGGGGGTTATTCACATTTAATCCTTCGGATTCTGAGCACAACACTTTGAATCCTGGATAACAGGAAGATGTTGGACTGATTGCAATACGATTTAAGGGATTTCGGCGTGATATTTAAAATAAATATGTATTTTTGCGCCGTAATTTGAATACGTCGAAAAATGAAACAAAGGACAATGAGACTATCCATACATTATTTCGTTTTCAGAAACACAACCATTGAGCGGTTTTTCCAAAACATATCCGCCACTTTTTCGGGCTACGAAGATATCTCTGTAGTGAATGAACAGGCAGAGCGCTACGTGTGGTTTTATCTTTCGCCCGTTGCGGAAAACACGCTTATTGCCGGGAAGATACGCTATTATGCCGATCTGGCGCGTATGGCTGTCGAAAAAACTCCGCCGGACAGGATGTTCATTGCCTTTACCATGATGGATATCTACAGCGTGCAAAGTACAGTTTCCGACAGGACAGTTGTCAGTGCAATATGCGAATATAATGCTGCACTGTACGCTTTGGAAGCAGTGCATGCCAACGTCAAGGTAATAGACATAACACGATTTTTAAATAATTATAAGACGGAAGACCTGATCGACTGGCGTTACTATTTCATTTCGCAGATGGGTTTGAATCCGCGGCTTTCCGGCGCGTTCGGGGAATGGTTTGAAAGCCGGATACGCGCTATCGAAATGAAACGCAAAAAATGCCTTGTGCTGGATTTGGACAATACGCTCTGGGGCGGGGTCCTGGGCGAAGACGGCATAAGCGGCGTGGCGCTCGGTGGCGACTATTCGGGAAAAGCGTTTTTGCTGTTTCAGCAGCAGATACTGGAACTGAGCCGGGAAGGGGTTATTCTTGCCGTGTGCAGCAAAAACAACATCGAAGATGTGCGGAAAATGTGGAGCGAACATCCGGATACGGTACTCAGGGAAGAACATTTTGCCGCTCTGCGCATCAACTGGCACAGTAAGGCGGACAATATCCGCGAAATGGCAGAAGAATTGAATATCGGACTTGACAGTTTTGTATTTCTGGACGACAATCCAAGTGAACGTGAACTGGTAAAGCGTTTTTTGCCGGCAGTGGCAGTACCCGATTTTCCCGCACAGGCATATATGCTGCCTGTGTTTTTTAAACAGACAGTTGAACAGTATTTCAGCATTTACGCTCTCACCGGCGAGGACAAAACCAAAACAGAACAGTATAAAGCCAATGCGCAGCGCGCTAATGCACAGCGTTCTTTCACCGATATGGACGAATATCTCCGCTGGCTCGAAATGGAACTGACCATTGCGGACGTCAGTGAATTTACGCTTGCCCGCGCGGCACAGATGACGCAGAAAACCAATCAGTTTAATCTTACCACACGCCGCTATGACGATGCAGGACTTCGCAGTAAACTGGCTTCGGGAAGCCGTATTTTTACTTTGTCGGTGTGCGACAAATTTGGCGACAGCGGCATAACAGGCTTATGTATCGTCGATCTGGCAGAAGAAACTGCTCTTATCGATTCTCTATTGCTTAGTTGCCGTATTCTTGGAAAACATATTGAAGATGCGTTTTTCAATTATATACTGAATCAGCTCAAAAAACAGGACATTCAAACCGTTAAAGCCCTGTATGTGCCAACGGCAAAAAATATGCAGGTTAAAGATTTTTACGACAGGCAGGGCTTTCAGAAAATTACCGGGGATGACGATTGTACAGTTTATACAATGGATAGATCCTTGCATGACTTTGAAGTAAAGCCGTATTTTAAAATATTAGAAATATGAATAAATTGAAAGACAGAATTATCGCAGTATTGCAAAAAGTGTTCGAATTGGAACAAATTGACGAAAATGCCTCTCAACAAACTATTGAAAAATGGGATTCGCTTGCTCACTTGAATCTCATTGTAGCCCTGGAGGAAGAATTTGATATTTCGTTTGAGCCGGAAGAGATTGCGGAAATGATTTCCGTACAAATGATTATCAATTTTATTGATAATCATCTAAAATAAATAATATTAAAAAAATGACAGTATGACACAACAAGTTATTGATGGGAATATAATTTCAGGCAGATCTGAAAACGAATTGCAAATTCAGGATAAATTTGTAGATTTATTCAAGAATATACCGATTCCTGACAATTTATTATTAGGGAGTTTGGGATTATTCATTAACAGACAGTTAATGTCACGCATAATAGCCATGCATGATATTTATCAAAAAATAGTAAATATTCATGGCGTTATTTGCGAATTTGGAGTATTCTGGGGACAGAATTTGGCGCTATTCGAATTATTTAGAGGAATGTATGAGCCATATAACTGCAATCGAAAAATCATTGGTTTTGATACGTTTGAGGGATTTGCATCATTAGATAAAAAAGATGGGATTTCTGCTATTGTAAAGAAGGGAGCATATTCAACATCCGCCGGTTATGAAAATATTTTATCCCAAATACTGGATTATCACGAAGCAAATGCTCCTGTTCCGCATATAAAAAAATACGAATTAGTTAAAGGAGATGCATCCATTACTGTAAAAGAATATTTGCACAGAAATCCGGAAACTATCATAGCATTTGCATATTTCGATTTGGATGTATATAAACCTACTAAAGATTGTCTGGAAGCTATCTTGCCTCATTTATCAAAAGGAGCTATTATTGGTTTTGATGAGTTAAATTACCATGATTTCCCCGGTGAAACTTTAGCCTTTCAGGAAGTTTTGGGAATAAACAATTACACGATTCATCAAATGCCAAACAATCATCTCTTATCTTATATTGTATTTGGGGAATGAAAACAGAAGAAAACAGAAAACAACAATGGGATGCCTCATACAGTAATAAAGACAACTTTGTATGGTACCCTAACGAAGAAGTTATACGTTTCGTATCTGCGTATTTAAAGAAAAAAACAGGAATTAAGGAATATAAGGTGATTAAGGAAGCTAATTCCTGTCTGGATGCAGGATGTGGAATAGGCAGACACGTTTTCTTTTTAGATGATTACGGATTCGAGCCGTACGGAATTGATTTATCAACAAATGCTATTGAAATGGCAAAAGATATTTGTCTCTCGCAAGGCAAAAAGCATTTAATAAATCGTTTTACAGCCGGCAGTGCAACTTCATTGCCTTATTCAGACAGTCGCTTCGACTTTGCAGTCTCATGCAGTGTTTTGGACAGTATGGATTTTGAATTAGCCTGTAAATCTGTTCGTGAAATAGCAAGAGTATTGAAACCTGAGGGATTATTCTGTTTTGATGTCATTGCCAGAGACGCACGCTATTCTGGTGATAATGTGCACATTCTGAATGGGGGGGGGCAAATAGCTGTAAATGAACAGTTTGAATACGATACGATCCAAAGCTATTTTGATGAAAATAAAATTAACCGTTTGCTGGATAACAGGTTCAATATAATAAGCAACAGATTAATCACGACAGAAGTAACAGGAGCAAATACCGTTCATTGCAGATATTTTTTAGTTGCTGAAAAAGTATGAATATAATTCGATTATGTAACAGGGATGATGTAGAATCCATTCAGTCGTTCATAAATGATGTGTGGAGGCAAGGGCATATTTTATCTGTAAACAAAGATTTACTGGATTTTCAATACCTGCAAGATGATCGCTATAATTTTTTCATAGCTGAGGACAGTCAGAAAATCATTGGAATACTTGGATTTGTACCGGTCAATCTTTTTGACAGATCATTATCCGGCAGGGATTACTGGCTGGCGCTTTGGAAAACAGACGATAAGTATGCTTCTCCAGGATTGGGGATCAGTTTATTAAGGGCTTTGTATAAAACTTTCATGCCTGATTCTGTTGGCGTTTCAGGCATTAATTCCGAAGTACGGAAATTATACGAAATAATGGGTTTTCGTACCGGTAAAATGGCGCATTATTATATTGCCAATCCAAAATGCAGAGAATTTCATATTGCTGAAAATATGGAAGTAAAGCCTGAGTTTGAAACTGACAATTCCTGTTTCAGGGAAATCACGGATGTTGCTCATATTACAGACTTACCCCTCGGATACTGTCCTCACAAATCCAAAGAATACATTGTGAACAGGTATTATAAACATCTATTTTATAAATATCTTTTTTGGGGCGCCTGTAATAATGAGAAACTGGCTGCGGTTTTTGTAATGCGGCTTCAAAAGACCAAAGAAAGCCGGTGTTTAAGAATCGTTGACATTATAGGCAACTACAGGGAAGTTTGTATGAAAAGAAAAGGTTTTTTGTCCATAATAGATTTATTTAACGCAGAATACATGGACTGTTTGAATTTTGGTATTGCAGAAAATATATTCTTTGACTGGGGATTCACAAAAAAAGAAGGAAATACCGTTATCCCCAACTTTTTTGAGCCATTTCTAAAAGAAAACGCAGATATACAGTTTGCTTATAAAACTAACTGTCCGGAATATGTCTTTTTCAAGGGAGACGGAGATCAGGACAGACCTAATATTTTATAGATTATGGAACTGACAATTGTAATGTACCATTATGTACGCGATTTAAAGCACAGCCGTTATCCCGGCATTAAGGGACTTGACATGGATTTATTCAGGGGACAAACAGATTTCCTGCAAAAGCATTATCATTTTGTAACTGTCGAACAGATTATTGCAGCATATGACGGAAAAGAGGAACTTCCGCCCAAAGCAGTCCTGCTGACTTTCGATGACGCCTATATTGACCATTTCACAAATGTGTTTCCCGTATTGCATGACAGGAAAATACAGGGAGCATTTTTCCCTCCTGTAAAAGCCGTAACCGAACATACTGTACTGGATGTAAACAAGATTCATTTCATACTTGCCTCCGTAAGCAATACGAATGTTTTGCTTGAAGAAATAAAACAGCTTCTGATGCATTATGCACATGAATATGTTTTGAAACCGTATGATTACTATTTTGATAAACTGGCGGCTGCCAACAGGTTTGATTCGAAGGAAGTCATTTTTATCAAACGTCTGCTTCAGGTGGAACTGGAAGAAACACTGCGCAATAAAATGACAAACGATTTATTCCGGAAATTTGTATCAAATGACGAACAGGCTTTCAGCCAGGAATTGTATATGAGTACAGATCAATTGCGTTGCATGACACAGTGTGGCATGCATGTCGGCAGTCACGGATATGACCATTACTGGCTCGGCTCATTGTCGAAAGAAAAACAGGAATTTGAAATACAAAAATCAATGGAGGTTATACAAAAATCAATATGGGGGGGGGTAAATCACTATAATACAGTATGTTACCCTTACGGGAATTACAATGAGGACACGCTCGCTTTGCTGAAACAATATGATTGCCGCCTGGGTTTTACAACGGAAGTCCGTGTAGCCTCGTTAAACGATTCTCCTCTAACACTTCCAAGATTGGACACGAACGATTTACCCAAGGCTGCAAAATAAAATAGTTTTTACTTCAGTTTCATTGTAAGCATATATATTATATAAGAATTGTGAGCTGAAAAGAAACTCTTAGTTCTTGACTTAATTTAGGTTTGTTTATCCACTAATTGCATAAGAAAATGAAACGCCATTGTTTTTCAACAAATCATTTTTTTTAACACCCCGCCTTAATGAAGAGTAAGGGTAACGAGGAATATTACTTGTATAATAAAAAAGGAAAAATTTAGGACGACTGCAGAATTTAGGGCAAACACGTAGCATTGTTTTTATGTTGATAACAGGAATACATTATGTTAAGTATTTACAGAAACAGAAAAGTCTTAATTACAGGGCACACCGGATTCAAAGGATCATGGCTTTGCATGTTATTGCATCATTTGGGAGCAAAAATTT
>JAIRZR010000421.1 GCA_031267155.1 Prevotellaceae bacterium
AATGTTGTTATATGAAAGACAATTGGAAGAGGGTACAGAAATACTGAAAATTTCAGAATAGCAATCCTCTTTTTTAACGGTGATCTTGACATGCTTCCACACAAATAACGGTAGAACCATTTTGATAACCCCGTGCAGGCAAAGCGCAGCACGGGGTAAAGCGCCTCTCCTCCACAACTCCGTAAGGACTTGAATCAAGCGCAAGCTTGAACTGCTTCGCAGTTCTGATAAGTGCGACAGTTTACCCCGAACTGCGCTGCGCCTGTTCGGGGTTATCCATCTTAAACTCCTTACGGAGTTTGCCCGCAATGCACAAAATTGCCCCGCGCGTGGTATAATATAAAAAAAGCTAAGTTATCTGGCATATCGGAGCGGATTGAGCAGTGATTTCATATACCAGCGAGGGTACATCTTTATACCGGAAACGGAAAATGCGCGTGTACGCGCATTTAACCGTCAATATGTTACATTTAATAATTTTATGATAAAGCAGCCACTGCCGAGCCTGTCAGATTGGCATTAGCCATTACAGGAATATGAACCTGAATATCAAGTCCAAATTCGGCTAACAGTTTGTGAAGTTCGTCCAGAACGATGTCCTTATAATTTTTGTCATGACAATCCCTGCTCCAGAAAAGGCTTCCTTCCGCCGTCAGACAGACTTTCTTTATAGACTTGTCATGCGAATGCAGTACCAGAATCAAACCGGCAAGCGAAGCCGCAACAAGTTTTGCCGACCTCTGGTAAATCCAGCGCGACACGCGGACATATCTTTTCCTGTGAATGTCGGGAAAATTCATTATGCCGGTCAGCTTCTGGGCGTCGAATTTTTCCTCGAACTTATCGCAGGGAAACACCGATTTCAAGATTTCGCCCAGATACATTCCGGATACGCCCTTCTCGAAACGTTGCCGTCCCTTGCTGTCGGAACATGCATCGACCTTGTCGTCGATCACCGTCAGATGCGGAGGATAGAAGTTTCCCGATTCCAGATTAATGGGGATCAATCCTTTCTGGGTGTATGCGGGATTGAGCTTCGCTATCCTGTCCGATTTGATAAACGTCGCCATATTCGTTCCCGTGCCCACAATCAGTCCGATATGAGCCTGGGCGTCCCGGTCGGTAAGTCCCGAGAAAAGGCTTGCAATAGTGTCGTTTATCACCTTAACGCCCGTGAAATTCGCCTGTTCCAGGTTTTCATTCAGATACTTCATCAAAGGCTCGCCCACAAGTTCGTCAAGCATTTCCTCGATGTTCACGCCTTTCGTCCAGCGAAGCAGTTTGGCGTCGCCGGTAAGCGTAGGCTCTGCAGGATACGAAAAACAGTAGCCGATGGATTTCACTCCTTCAAGATTGAGCTCGCTGATAAGATCGGCTATTTCCTGAAAGAGATTTTCGCGGGTAAAACCCGCTTCCTTCATTACCGAAAGGTCTTTTTTGAAACCGTTTTCGGGATGAATGACAGGGTTACCGTCGATAAAATCCACTATAGCAGCTCTATAGTTCGTCCCGCCAAGGTCGAGAACGAGAGCTTTTCCCTGCTCGATACTTTTGTTGGGATTGATGTAAGTAGGAAGGCACTGCACTTCCATCATGTCTTTTTCAAGACCTTCATTTACTTTTGTTTCAAGGGATAAGGCAATTTCCTTCAGCTCTTTTGTCCCTAAATCAAATATATTTTTCTTCATAGAGATTGTTTAATAAAATTATTAATAATTCTTATTCTCCGGCTGCAAAGATACATCTTTTTTTAATTTCTGCACGATTTTGTTTAAAAAAAACATTTTTATCTGTCAAGCAGTTTTATCCATGCATCCATTCTTTCGGGAGTTTTATCCTCCTCGTTATCGTTGTCTATCGCCAGACCGAGGAATTTGCCGTCAATGACCGCGTCGGAGTCTCCGGCTTCGTAGCCGTCGGCGGAAACGCCTTCCACAATCATGCATCCCCTGTCTTTTATTGCGTCATAAATTTTACGCATCGCTCCGCAAAAGGAATCGGAGTAGGTATATGAATCGCCACAGCAGAAGAGAGCGATTTTCTTTCCGCTTAAATCAGCGGCTTTGAGCACGTCAAGATAGTCTTCCCAAAAGTATGGCAAGTCTCCTATCCCCGTTGACGAAGTTCCCAAAATCAAAAAATCATACGCAGACAAGTCTCCGCTATTCGATTCAATGTTATGTATATCCACGGACGGTATACCTAATTTTTTTGCAATTGCCTCTGCAATTTTTTCCGTTGTTCCTGTCGAGGAACCGTAAAATATTCCTGTCTTATCCATAATTTTAATTTTTATTTGCAAACCATATTATTAAAAAATTTCACACACTTCAAAAATATTCCGGAGAGCCGGCATGACTCAGTTTGAGTTATCTTTTCTCCTGTATTTTACATTACATATATAATTGCCGGCTGATGAACTTAAATCTTCGCCGCTATATTTTATTGAAATTATAGTTGAGTCTCTTCTGGACAAATACTGGTCATAGTTAGACAGATTCAGTGCTATGTGAGATTTTGCAGACTTGGTTTTGCTATTTTCTTTTGTATTGTGCCACATGCCCAGAAAAAGCGTATCGTCCCTGAACAGTTCGGGTTCTTCGATAAATCCGAAGGTATGTTTCTTAGCGTCGCTGTATTCCACGGAAAATTTAGCCGTCAAATAATTTTGGGCAGTCCATGCGACAATGCCGGCCTCGCTGCTGTTATTGTCATACAGAAACTTCCCGGTGCCAACCGTATCAACTGTGGAAGGAAGCGCTAAACGGTCTGTTTGTACGGACATCAGACTTTCCACATTTATATCCATGCGTTTCGTAGTTTCCGAAACAGTAAAGGGATTGTAATAAAATCCCACTACAATCCTGTCTCCATCACTGCCCCAGTCGGGATTGTAGCTTACATTCAATGGATACAAATCAATTCCGTCATCGGAAGAGAAATACGTAGCTCCAGCGCTTGACCTTATTACTGAAAATATTTCGACATATACACGCGATTCCTGATCTTTCAGGCAGGAAGATAAAAACGCCGAACTGAATGCAAAAATGAAAAACATTTTAAAAACTTTAGCCATATCTTAATTTTTTTATAATTTGAATGCAAATATACATGAAAAAGTTTTAATTGATTCGCAAACGGATAAAAATTCGGGAAACAGTCAATATCGTTCCTCGTGTCATAAGCTGATTATTATTGCTTTTACCCTGAATTTTCAAAATAAAAATTTGTAAAGCTCCGCTTATAAATATCATGATTTTTGTACAGTGTTTCATTCCTTTTTTCAATTAAGGGAGGAATTATACTGCGGACGGAATAAAATAGAGAGATGAAATCGCAAATCGCATGAACATTATTCCGTGCAATAAGATATTTTTCATCGCACATGCTCACATTGGCATTGCGCGGGCTTGCATTGGCATTGCGCAGGCTTGCATTGGCATTGCACGGGCTTGCATTGGCATTGCGCAGGCTGCTATACAATGCGCGGGTTAAAATTGTGAGGTAAAAATGTAGAGATGCCTCGTGTCTTTTGACGCCGTAGGCGTCTGATGTCGATAACCCCGGACAAGCGAAGCGCAGCTCGGAGCAAACCCTCCAAGCTCCGTCAGAGGGTGTCTAAAAAGTCCCCATTAGTTTCAAGCTGCCCTATACCGGCTACCGTGTCCCAAATTTGTCCTTCCTGA
>JAIRZR010000431.1 GCA_031267155.1 Prevotellaceae bacterium
AGGATTCAGTGACAAAACATTATTGAGCATATTGAGTGTTACCGGCACAGATATGAATAAATGGAAGAGTTCTCAACAGTTTGTGTCATGGTTACTTCTGTCTCCCCGTCCTCAAAAAAGCGCTGATAAAGTAGCATGATACGACTGCAGTAAAACAAACAGTCCGGCTACGCAGGCTTTACGCATGTGTGCGCAGTCTTTACACAGCAGTAAATCGCCTTTGGGATGTTTATACCGTAAATTACATGTTAGAAAAGGCGCTAAAACTGCTATTAAAGCTGTTGCACGCAAGTTAGCTGTTCTGTTGTACACCCTCATTAAAAACGGCACCGAATATTCTGAAGAGTATTTTGAAGAAATGAAAAAAAACAGAGCTCTAAAAATGAACTTAAATTGAAAAAAATGGCTAAACAACTCGGTTATGACTTAATTAAAGTAGTCTCTTAATGTGCTATTTACGAAAGCGTCATTGTAAATACCCGTTTCGTACCTAAACTAAAAGCGAAATGACGTTTAGGGTATCAGGAGACTTAAAAACTAAAAGTTGAATAGCGTTAATTAATTGTCCGTAGGACATCAATATCAATAGAAAACCGTTTATTTCCCGTCACAAGCCTTTTAAGGCTTGCACGCGATAGCAAGTGACGAAATTGTTTACCGCACTCTCATCCGAATTACAAAATGTCCCGATATTCAACCCCTAACGGGGTTGTGGTGTGTGTATTATCCTGTTTCTATTGATATGGATGCCCTGACGGGCAATTGGACATGGCAATTAAATTTGTGAACATAGTAAAGCAATCCAGAAAAGTCTCTTAATGTGCTACTTACGAAAGCGTCATTGTAAGGGCGCAGTGCAGACCTTATTCTCTCCTCAATCCCACTCGATTTCTTCGCTCTCTTCGCGGATGATGCGGTAGAGTTCTTCTTCATTTTCAACAAGGCCAGTGATTGTTTTCACGAATTTTTCCGCTCTCGCTTCGTTTTCCGGACTGAGGCTGTAGTACGCCACATACATTCCGGCTTCGGGATCGGTGTCCATACCGTCGGTAATGTCGGGAGCGTATTTCGGCAGATAATAATTGAAAAATGCTTCCCAGTTATAGCCGTTCATGCAGGCTTCTTCGTTGATTGCGCTCATCTTTTCTCCGATGGCTAAAACCTTGTCATGCTCGATGTAGAAGCAGACCGAAATGCTGTTCTCATGCTTTACAGTTGTCGCATAACTGTAATTATCCGTGTGTTTTTTCACTTCCCTGTCCGGTTCAATTTCATCATCATCTTCTTCTTCCACAAGCCCGCGTACAAAACTCTCGAAATCGTCCGCGAGCCAGGTGATTTCATAGTCGCTTTCCTGACCGATATGCACAACCTCCGGCTCGCCTTCCGGGCCGCAGGCACGATAGTCGAGGAATATCATGTCATGTCCCGCCGACGGGCAGTCGCAGATGGCGACGCCGATGTCGGGATAACCCCATTCCTTGATCATAAATTTGCTGCCGAGATCCCCGATAATCGAATACGTCTTCGCAGGATCGACGCCCATGATGCCTGTAATCGCAACGCAGTCTTCCAGCCAGCAGGCAGGTACGTCGGCAAGGAAGCCCGTCTTTAACGGCATCCCGCCATTGTGCTGCCGCATGAGCCATTTATAGCTTTCCGGCAGTTTGTAGCCCAGGGCTTTTTCTGCTTTCGCAAACATCTTTTCGCTTGCCGGTGCGCCGATATATTCTTCCCGCGCGTATTCGCAGTCATCCCAAAAATCGCTGAAATCGAAACCCTCAAAAGGCGGCGCGTTCGGGTCGCGCGAGACGAAAGCCGCACGGCGAAGGGCATTGCTTTTGGCTGCGCGTTTGGCGCTGTTTATGAAATCAAGCAGTCCGTCAGCCCATCCCGCCAATTCACTGTCGTTGCCTGCAAGCTCTTTGGCTCTCAGCAGGGCGGCTGTCGCTTCATCCATGCACGACAGCCGCCAGAGCGCGTAACCATAGCGATAATGCCACAGCGGATCGTTCGCGCCCTGTTCACTGTATTGCAGGGATACTTCAATCGCCTGCTCCGCCTGATTGTTGTTGTTCAGCGCCCGGACGTAGCGGCCAATGGTTTCCCAGCTTCGTTCGGCTTCGGGTATCTGCTCGATCATTTCGATGATTTTATTCCATTTACCGTCATCGGCAAGCAGATCCAGCTTTTTCTCAATATTCGTATTCATGTTGCTAAAATTTTAACCGGTGTAAAGACAAGTATTCCATCTTTCGGATTGTAAAAGTTTTCAGGACATCCTTTTTTTGAACAGTTTAACCAGCGGCTTGATGTAATCGTCATCGGTAGCTATGCTTGCCGAATCTATTCTGTATTTCGAAAAAACTCTGTTGAGATTATCGGAACACGTTCTCCACCATTCGTTATAGATTCTCCTGGTTTTTTTTCTGTCTGTATTGATAAGGACTGTTTGTCCGGTTTCGGCATCGTGCATTTCGATCAGGCCAACCGGAGGCAGTTCCGTTTCCCGTCGGTCGTATATCCTCAATGCTACCACATCGTGTTTTTTTGAAGCGATTTTCAGGGTCTGTTCAAAGCGCGGCATGCTGTTTTCGTCGAAATCCATGAAATCCGAGAGGATAAAAGTTGTACACTTTTTTTTCATGGCTCCCGTCAGGTACATCAAAGCCTCGGAAATGTCCGTTCCCGAATTTTCGGGCGTAAATTCGAGTATTTCTCTTATTATACGCAGGATATGAGTACGTCCCTTCTGTGGCGGGATAAATTTTTCCACTTTGCTGCCGAAAAACATTGCTCCGATTTTATCATTATTGATGCTTGCCGAAAACGACAGCACTGCCGATAATTCGGCTATAAGATCTTTCTTGAATTTGCTTTGGGTACCAAACGTTTCGGAAGCGCTGACGTCAATAATCAGCATCACGGTCAGTTCGCGCTCTTCTTCGAATACTTTCACGAAAGGAGTATTGAAACGCGCCGTTACATTCCAGTCGATATTTCTCACATCGTCTCCGGGCTGATATTCGCGCACTTCGCTGAAAGTCATTCCGCGACCCTTAAACGCGCTGTGATATTCGCCGGCAAATATATTGCCAGATAATCCTCTGGTTTTGATTTCTATTTTACGCACCTTCTTCAATAAATCGGCTATTTCCATTTTTTTGAATATTTACTAATAAAATGCAAAAGTAAGCATTTTTTTTTAGGGATATAAAAAAATCCCGTGCAGGCGAAATATTATTTTGAGGCGCTACGCGAAAAATTTTTAAGGGATAAAAAAGTTGCCTTTGTATTCGTCATTGCAGGCCTGACCCGCAATACATGCTGTATTATTATTATTATAGAGGTATTGTTAATTCGGCGCTATAATGAATCGTGTGGATAGATAAAAAATCATGCCCTTTCAAGTTAGACGGTATTCCTGTGTTGCTGCGGCTTTGACGGCATTGTAGAATATAAACCCGTTGTCGCTGTGATT
>JAIRZR010000473.1 GCA_031267155.1 Prevotellaceae bacterium
ATAGCTTCTGCTTCCGCAATACGATTTTGAAACAGTAGGGCATGAGCCAGATTGGTTTTTATCCATATCTGTGAACTGTCTAACGCCAATGCTTGACGGGTGTATTGTTCGGAAAGAACATATTCCCGTAATTTATTTTCCCTTGTACCGATTAAGCAATTTATTTATATCCTGACAATAATTTATAGCCAAGGGGTAATTTTCCATTATATTATATGTCTGAGCTAATAGTGCTAAAATATTATAAAGACTTGAAGGGAAATTTTCCGGTTGCTCTTGTGCCAGTCGTTTTTGTATTTTCAGCGCTTGGAGATAATATTCTTCTGCTTGGGACATTTATTTTGTAAATAAGGTACTACCGTTATTTGTGTGGAATCATATCAAGATCAGATGAAATTTTTGTAATTCATTAAGAAACAGTGCAAACAGTTCCTTAACCAAACCAGGTTCCGTTAGCTGTTTCCGAAAATGCCACACCGTACGGCTGTCGGGAATGTCATCAGCTATGCTCAAGTCCGGAAAGCGCATGACACTTAATCTGTCATTTATCTTAAATTCAGCCTGTTCATCCGACTGACTGTAATAGCTTTGAAGTATAGGGATCTTGAACATCAGTACATAATCATAAGGACGGCGACCGCCCGCACCACTGGATTCCTTACTCAAGTATTTCTCTAAAAATCTCAAAATTAATACCTTCATTCAATCTCTCAGGGGATCGCCCAGTTTGCTTATCTTGCTCAGGCGGAGGTCCTGATCCCAAAAACCGTAATCTTTATGCCGTTTAAATGTCTTCATCTGTATGATATTAAATTTCGGCACAAAGTTAGTAATAATTATTTGATTGACAAAATATTATTACATTTACCTTGAAAAAGGTGAGTTTTTAGAAGTCCCCATATAAATGTTCCATGTCACAAATTTAATTGCCATGTCCAATTGCCCGCAGGACATTAATATCAATAGAAATAGTCCAATACGCACTCTATAAGCCCGTTAGTACTTGAATCAACCGCAAGCTTGAATGTAAGGATATTTTATAATTCGACCGGGAGCGCGATAAACAATTCCGTCATCTGTCTTCGCGTGCAAGCCTTTTTGGACATCCCTCGCGACGATTCTTAGCGTCTCCGTATGTGCTCATCATCGTGAAGACGCGAACATCGTGTCTCTACACTGGACACGGTATAAATTGTCGATACGAATGATGCGGATTTAACCCAGATAATTTTATTTGTCATGTTAAAAATTTTATATAATTTTGCCCGTGAATAAATAAATAAATTTGTTGGTAAATTATCGGCTCGGGTTTATTAACAGTTTGAATAAATAGGATTTTACAGTTAAGAGTCGCAATCTTTCAGGAGTTTTAACGAGACTTTGGCTTTTGGGAAATTGTAAAAAATCAAAAAAGGTCTATTATGTTCTATTATGTTTTTAATGTTAGAAAGTATGAAAAAAATATACTTTAGGCAGAATTGCCGCCATGTTAGTGATTGCAGTAGCAATCGCTATAAGTATGAATCTAAATTCGCACAGCAACATGTCGTCCATTGCTTTGGAGAATGTTGAAGTATTGGTATCCGAAGCTGCTTCTGGGTGCCCTAATGCAGATAGACAATGGGACACCAGCTTGGTTTTATGATGACCATAATTTTGTTATATGTGAATTATGAAAAAAAGTATAATATATTTTACATTGACTATATTGATTATTGTTTATTTTTCGGAGTGCAAAAAAACAGTAAACACTCGGATCATAGAAGCAAAATTTGAATCCCGTCACAATGTTATGGGAAAAGAAATATCTCTGTCAGCAGATATTTTTTCCCCAAAAATAATGCTGTTGCTTGCTGATGCGACAATAGCTGTGACAGAAAAACAGGATGAATATGCACTCAGAATATTGAAACTAGGAATTGACTCGGTGTATTTAGCGGATAAATTGGGTAGAATTGGACAAGGTCCGGACGATGTTGCTTCCTCGATAAACAGTCTTCAAAAAGACAGTCATAATTTGGATAATGGCATGTGGTTGGCGGATTTTCAATCCATGAAGTTTTATAGATATATGGCAGATTTTTCTACTTTGGAAGACACACCTTCCGATGTAAAAAAAATACCACCACAAGTATTTCCATGCAGTAAAAGTTTTGTATTGAAAAATTCCGGTATATTGGGTATGTCCACTGCCATTAACAGTCAGGTTTTTATTTATTCGTATGAAAACGATGCATTGAAGGAATACAATTTTTATCCGGTAATTCCAAATCCGTATGAGTTGTCCGAACCTGTATACATAAGATTCGATGACGTTCCATTTCCTCAATTTGATGCAGTAAATCAACAAACAAATAGAGAAACTCTAAGAAATCTCCCATTGCAGTATATCAATCTGTATACCACCGACAATTACATATATGTTCTATATGCGAATAAAAAGGGAGACGAAATGGAAAATCATTCCAGTGAAGCATTGCAAGGAGTATCCATACATGTTTTCAATTGGAATGGAATGGCTCTTTGTTCGTTAAATTTAGATCGTATAGTATACGGTTTCGGATGCATGTCGCGCCCTGCTGGATGCGGAGTACAAAATGCTGCTATACGTGGATTCAGCTGGATGCAGCAGTTGCCGCCTGAAACTGTCCCAATGGAAAATAAAGATACTATTAACTGCTTGAATCACTTTCCCGCAAATCACGAACACCAGTGTTTTTTACTTGACAAAAACAATAAGGTACGGATGCTTGGCAATCCAACCCTGTTTCCGAAACTCTAGCCACTGTACAGGCAGATCATTTCCGGACAGGCACAGGAGCGCATTCCCGACTTGCAACTTTCATATAGCAGCATCATAAACATCCAATATTAAGCAAATTGATCTGTTATATTTTTTTGCATTAAATCCTTCAATAGGGGCTCATTGGTTAATTCTTTTTTGTTCGTTTGTGTGCAGTTCAAAAAAATCATGTACATTTGCAAAATATATTAAGATATTATGAAAAGAAAGAACATTTTGATTATTATTTTTACCATGAGCCTTGCTCTTACCTTGCAGGCACAGGTTCGGAAAAATTATGGACTCGGACAGCGTCCTGAAACCCTTCAAAGTCTTGCGCAGCAATTTGGCGCGCCGGCTGACGATTACAAACCTCACGCATGGTGGCACTGGCTCGGAACAAATTTCTCGAAAGCCGGGATGAGCAAAGACCTGCAAGCCATGAAGGAAGCCGGCATTGGCGGAGTGGTTGTGTTTAATGCTCCCTCGTGGCTCGATCCCGCAAAAAATCCATGGCAGCACCAGACTTACCGCAGTGTGGCATACTGGGATGCCCTGAAACATGCGCTCGCCGAAGCTAAAAGATTGGACATGACCGTCGGCATACACAACACGCCCGGCTGGTCAACTACCGGCGGTCCCTGGATTTCGCCCGAAGACGGAATGCAGGCGGTAACTTACAGCAAAACACCGGCGAAAGGCGCCAAACACATTAAAATCACACTCCCCAATCCGAGAGAAAATACCGAAACGGAGAAATATTTCAGGGATGTGGCCGTGATGGCGGTTCCGGTAACGGAAAACCTCTCTGCCAATGGCATTCTCGATATTTCGGAATGTATGGACGAAGGGGGCGTTTTGGACTGGCAGGCTCCGGAAGGCGAATGGATAATCTACCGTGTGGGACACTATCCCGCCATGACACATTCGCATCCAACTCCGGAAGACGTTGCCGAATATGCTCTCGAAGTGGACAAGATGAATCCCGAAGCCTCGCTTAAACACTGGAATAATGTCCTGAATCCCCTGAAAGACCGTTTTGCAGACTATATCGGAACAACTTTCAAGTATATCTGGATAGACAGCTATGAGGCGGGAGACCAGAACTGGTCGCCGAATTTCCGCGCCGACTTTATCCGGATGAAGGGCTACGACCCCGTACTGCAGCTCGTTGTTGCCGACATGCGCGGCGACAACATACTGGCGCTCAAAAGTCACGGACTTCGATATCCCGAAAACGCAGCTCCCGAAACAAAACTCTTTTTGCGCGACTATGCGGAGGTGATAAACCGCCTGTTTATGAATTGCTGGCAAATCGGGAAGGAAATGGTGAACAAAGCCGGATTTACACTGTGCTGGGAGCCGTATTGCAGCTGGGGCGGCGGACCTTTCGACATGAGCGAAGGCGTTGCAATAGCCGATATACCCGTTACGGAGTTCTGGGTACACAGCGGCGACGTGCTGGGCGGCTAAACTATCGCAAAGGCTGCAGCAGCAAACGAAAAACGCATTGTCGGCGCCGAGGCCTTCACCGGGATGGAAGCTACCTGCACATTTACCGAAACGCCCGGCATGTTGAAGCGTTCCGCCGACATGGGCTACTCCTTCGGCGTCAATCTGTACTTCCTTCATTCGTGGGCGCATAATCCCTTTGACGACAAGTATCAGCCCGGTTTCAACTTTGCCCACTACGGCACACATTTCAGCCGTAACCAGACGTGGATCGAACCCGGAAAAGCGTTTTTTACCTATCTCGCCCGCTGTCAGATGCTTCTGCAGCAGGGTTCGTTTATATCCCGCACCGACGGAGCGCTTCACCGGAGTACTCCCGAAGCAGAAATTTTCTTCGTCCGCAACACCGGAGACGCCCAGGAAAAGACTGTTGATTTCCCTGTCGCCAACCGTATTCCGGAACTGTGGGACGCCTATCGCGGTCTTATAAAAAACGTAAGCCAGTGGAAACAGGAGGGAGACAGGACTTCGATAACATTGAAGATGGAAAGAGACGAATCGGTGTTTGTTGTTTTTCCGGCAATATGGACAGATTATGCAAAATTGCCGGGAGCGAAGATATCGAAGGAAACGCCTCAAAATGTGGATGGAGAATGGACGGTTTATTTCCAGCCCAAGACCGGCGAGGAAACATTCCAAAAGAAATTCGCGGAACTCGCAGATTTCAGCAAACAGGACGATGCTGCGGTCAAATACTTTTCGGGTACTGCCATATATGAAAAAACTGTTCGCGTGAACGCCGCCGATTTGTCGGCAAACAGGGCTGTCGTTATCGACCTTGGCGAACTGTACGATATTGCGGAACTGGAGGTAAACGGGAAAAAAGCAGGCGTGTTATGGCATCCTCCATATCGGACGGACATTACTCCACTGCTTAAAGCGGGCAACAATACTGTCAGGATTTTTGTAACAAACAACTGGATAAACCGCCTGATTGGCGACGAGCAGTATCCCGAAGATTTTGAATGGACGGATAAAAACCAGGGATTACGCGCAATGACAGGCTTGCCGGAATGGTTTGTGAAAGATCAGCCGCGTCCCGTAAAAGAACGTAAAACATTCATTCCATGGTACTATTTCAATAAAAATTCGCCACTGTATCCGGCAGGCTTACTCGGTCCGGTGAAATTGCTGAAACAGGAAACAAATCCTGATTGAAGATTGTATGAGCCGATAACAGTTTTTTCTATTGATATTATACTGTGCGCGAGCTAAAATTGTGAGCTAAAAATGTAGAAATGCTTCACGTCTTTTTGACGCCGTAGGCGTCCAATTTAGATAACCCCGAACAAGCGCAGCGCAGTTCGGGATAAACTGTCACACTTATCAGAACTACGAAGTAGTTCAACTCCTTACGGAGTTGTGGAGGAGAGGTGCTTTACCCCGTGCTGCGCTTTGCTTGCACGGGGTTATCAAAATTTGACGCCTACGGCGTCAAAAAAACGTGAAACATTTCTACATTTTTATCTCACAGTATAAATTGGACGCCTTCCGGCGTCAGTCGGCAATGCACAAAACTGCCCTGCACGTGGTATAATATCCTACGGACAATTCCGGGGAGACGGGGACATTATTTTCTTATATTTTATGGGATACGGAATTAAACAAAGAACCTGAGTCCGGGATAAGAATAGCCCGTCAGGGCTTATATATCAATAGAAAATATTTCCCGCCCATTCATGAACGCCGCAGGTATTCAACCCCTGACGGGGTTGCAAGGGAGAAAAGGCCGTTTTCTATTGATATGGATGCCCTGCGGGCAACAAATAACCGATTCGTAATGATTTATATCATTTCTTATCCCGAACTCAGGTAAAGAACAAAGTATTACCCATAAAAAAACCTTGTGTATCTGTTTTCAGCGATTTTTATCCGCTCATCATTTGGCCCGTCTGTTTCAAAAAAGGCAGGTTTAACAGTTATCCGGTTTTTGTTTACTGTTTTTGTCCA
>JAIRZR010000019.1 GCA_031267155.1 Prevotellaceae bacterium
CCCATTCCTGTTTATAATCCTCCTCTGCGCCTTTTTTGGAGAGGCAATACTCCTGTATAAAATCGTACATCATTGTAAGCGAATATTGAAATAAAGTGCAAAAGTACAATATTCTGCAAGTCTGTTTGTGTAAAAAATCGACTTTATTTCCGGAAATAGCTGGGGACTTCACCGCCTAACATCTTGAAATCCTTGATTAAATGCGTGTGGTCGTAATAACCGCAAGCGACGGCAACAGACAGTAAATCATTGTTCTGCGGATTATTCAAATAATGCAAAGCGTTCCTGAATCTGACAACTTTGGCAAAGGTTTTCGGACTGATTCCTACCGCCGCTTTGAACTTTCGCTCGAAATGGCGCTGGCACAAACAGACATCGGAAGCAACATCGGCAAGTGAAATTTTCCCTTTTGCCTGATAAATCAAATCAACGGCACGAAGCGTCTGCTTTTCGGGTTGATACAGGCAGGGAAGTTTGGAGATCAAATAATTGTCGGTTTGATTGACCATGCCTTCGACCGTACGGTTTTTTTGCAGACTTTCGTAAAAATACCGGTCAAAAACCGTTTCAGGCAGGGAAATATCAATCTGCCGGTTGGTAAATTCCTGAACAGGCACATGCGTAAAAGCCGTAATTGCCGCAGGATGAAAACGAATGCCAAACATGCGCACGCTGCCCGAAAAAGCAAGTTCAAACACGGTCGTCATCGTGCCGACAATATTGGGAACGTTCTCGTTGAGATCGAAAACAACGTCCACACAACCGTCGGGCAATACCTTAAACGGCGTTTCCTTTTTGATATAGCCAATTGTAGTCCAGTAAGTTTCTACAAGCGACATCAGTATTATGTTGGGTGCGTGTTCCTGATACATGGCGCAAAGTTATTTATTTTTCCCAAATTCCACGCCTGCTTTTCGGGAAAGGCAGGCGGGAGTTATAAGTTAAAAACTAAAAAACTGAAAGTTAATAGTGCCTGTGATTCTTAGTTTTTAACTTTTAGTTTTTGACTGCTCCGGCAATTCATTTTCCCATATTATTTTCGGATTCAAGACATACTTCTGTGGCTTGCGGACCGAAACAATGGCGCTAACCCGATCTCCGACCGGCGATGCCCGATTAGAAAATATTTGTTCATTAGAAATACATTTTATAGCAGTCGTTGGAATTTAATTATGTTAAACAGTTTTTTTACATCATCCAGACGGATCAGGCTGTCTTCGTACAAGGGATTAAGCGAATGTACTGTCATTTCGCCTTTTTCCGTGTTGCAGTCTATTATTTGTTTGACGATTACACCTTCTTCCCTGTGTACAATAAGGAAGAATCTGGGACTGTTGAAATACAGTTTTTTCTGACTGAATCGGGGGCTTATTTCCCTGCATATCAATATATCGCCGGGCTTATAGCTGTTTACGGTACCGTCGTTCATGCTGTCGCCCCGCACTTCGAAACACATATACTCGCCCTTGCCTTCGTGTTCAGCAAGCACAGGCAGTGTGGGCAGAGTATTGATATACAGTTTGTCATCCTGATGATCAAGATACTCTGCCTGCGCATACCGGCTCACTACAGGTACGTGCAGGAATTTCCTGTAGCTTAATTCCCTGGCTGTTCCGGATCTCTGTCCGTAAGGGTCTCTAATCATTTTCCCGCCTCCCGTAATCAGCCATTCAATATTCAAATCGGGATAGACATGCGCGATTTTTTCAATTATTTCGGAACCGATGGAAGGACTTCCCGAGGAAATATAGCCCGAAGATATCCCAACCAGTTCTTCAAAACGATTCCTGCCCATGCCTTTATATTTCACAAACTGTCTTAACCGCTCTTTTGCATTCATATTCCAATCCAAAAGTTTTACTGTTTAAAAAGATGCAAAATTAATCCACTTTTACAGACTGTCTCCGAAATCCTTTCTGAATTTAGCCATCAGTCTTTCGGGCCAGTCGTCCACTGCCTCAAGTCCTCCCATGAAAAATCGCAATACCGGCGGTTCGTACACAAATTTCAGACCTCCAATCATGTGCCGGTTTTCATGCAACCATACCATCCTGTCCACGACATACTTGATTTGGGAAAGGGTGAACACCCTTCGCGGGACAGCCAGACGCAACAGTTCCACATCGGCAAGGATTTCGTTTCCGTCCTCGTCGCGCACGCTCGAAATCGTTCCCCTTTCCATACCGCGGATACCGGAAACCAGATAAAAAGCGGCAGCCAGCGCTCCTGCAGGGTATTGTGTCTGAGGAATATGAGAACAGAAATCCATTGCATTGACATGCGCTCCCAACACTCCGGGAGGCGTTACGACAGGTATCCCGTGACTGCCCAGCGATTCAACCAGATACTTGATGAACATCGGGCTTTGGCATATCATGTCCTCGTCCAGAGTTTCGTACATTCCCACGGCCATTGCTTCTATTTCGCGCACGGATATGCCGCCGTAAGTCAGAAATCCCTCGAAAAGAGGCACCAGCGCTTCCATCCTGCTGTACAAATCCTTCCGGTTTGTGCATATGCCTCCACCGCGTGAAGAAGTCAGTTTCCGGGCGGAAAAATACACCAGATCAGCCAGTCCGGTCATCATCTTTATAATGTCGCCCATGGTATTTTCCTTCCACTGTTCTTCGCGCTGTTTAACGAGATAGGCATTTTCGCCCAGCAAGCTCGCATCCAGTACCAGTATAATCCCGTATTTGTCGGCTACCCGTCTAACATCCATCATATTGCTTATCGAAAACGGCTGTCCGCCAATGAGGTTGGTAGATGCTTCCATTCTTATGAAAGGGATGTTTTCCGTGCCATGTTTCCGGATACAGGCTTCCAGCTTGTCAATATCGATATTTCCCTTAAACGGATGATTCGAATTGAAATCGAGAGCGTGATCGCAGAGAAGTTCTTCGATTTTGCCTCCGTTTTCCAGAATATGGGCTAAGGCAGTGGTAAAGTGGTAATTCATCGGAATAATATTGCCCTTTTTCATGAACGCCCTGCATATCACATTTTCGGCAGCCCTGCCCTGATGCACCGGCAGCAAATACTTCTTGCCAAGCACCTCCTGCACCGAATTGTACAGTCTGGTAAAACTTTGCGATCCTGCGTAGGCGTCGTCTGCCTGAAACATTGCAGCAATTTGGTTGTCGCTCATTGCGTTTGTTCCGCTGTCGGTAAGCATGTCCAGATATACATCTCTGGTACTCAGACGAAAAGTGTTATAGCCTGCTTCCTTGATCGCTTCAAATCTGCGCTCGATAGGCACTAAATACAGTTTTTGAACTACCCGCACTTTGTGGAGTTCAAGAGGGATTTCCTCCCCGAGATGAAATTTTATTTTACTCATAAATAGCTCTTTATGGCTTTTGTATATATTAAAAAAACGTTCAAAGGTAATACTATTTTTGAATTTACATATCAATAAGGAATGTACGACAAAAATCCCGCAAAGCTGCAATAACCATCGTTGTCTGTCATTGCGAACGCAGTGAAGCAATCCAGAAAAGCCTCTTAATATGCTGCTACGAAAAGCATCATTGTAAATACCCGTTTCGTACCTAAACTGAAAGCGAAATGACGTTTAGGGCATCAGGAGAGTTAAAAACTAAAAGTTGAATAGCGTTAACTAATTGTCCGCAGGACATCAATATCAATAGAAAACCGTTTATTTCCCGTCACAAGCCTTTTAAGGCTTGCACGCGATAGCAAGTGGTGAAATTGTTTACCGCACTCTCATCTAAATTACAAAATGTCCCGATATTCAACC
>JAIRZR010000062.1 GCA_031267155.1 Prevotellaceae bacterium
TCTCCGTCACAACTCCGTAAGGAGTTGAACTACTTCGTAGTTCTGGAGTGCGATAGCTTACCCCGGGCTGCGCTTCGCTTGCCCGGGGTTATCGACATCAGACGCCTACGGCGTCAAAAGACACGAAGCATCTCTATATTTTTACCTCACAATTTTAATCCGCGCACTGTATAAAAACATAATTTACTCCAAATATAATGTCCCCCTTTCAGGGTTTTACGTTATATTACTTATCGGGTTTTCTATAATAATTTCAACCCTTCGGGTTTTCTGACATGCGTATTCAATCAGCAAATCCCGAAGGGATGTTATTATTATAGAAAACAACAGTCAACATTAGAAAACCCTGAAAGGGTGATATTATTAATTCACATATTATTAGGAAATTATATATTAATAGATTTTGTAATCATTTGTTTTTCCCATATTTATAAAAGGTGGGAAACTTCAATTAATACTAAATTACCTGCCGCAAAAGTAACAAAAAATTACAACACAAGTCGAATATGAAAAATTATTTTCCAAAAGAAACAAAGTTCGACGCAGTCAATAATAAAACACTTTTGAGGCAACCCCCTGCAATTTGGGCTATCCGTGCATTGCCAGCCTGCCCGGTTTTCTATGCCAGGCCGAATGCTTTCTTTATTTTATCCACGGAATCCGTCTTTTCCCAGGTAAAAAATTCAATTTCCCTGCCTGTTGTATTTCCTTCACTGTCGATGAAGTTCACCGACTGCCTGTATGGAGCTCTTCCGAAATGTCCGTATGCGGCAGTCGATTCGTAAATCGGATTCTTAAGCGCAAAAAAGTCTATTATCTTAGCCGGGCGCAAGTCGAATATTTCGTTTACGACATGTCCGATTTCGGCGTCGGAGATTTGCAGTTTCGACGTGCCGTAAGTATTTACATTTATACTTACCGGTTTTGCAACTCCTATGGCGTATGCAATTTGAACAAGAACTTCGTCGGCAAGCCCTGCGGCTACCATATTTTTTGCAATATAGCGTGCGGCATACGCAGCCGAACGGTCAACCTTCGAAGGATCTTTTCCCGAGAAGGCTCCTCCGCCATGAGCGCCCTTTCCGCCGTAAGTATCAACAATAATCTTTCGTCCCGTCAAGCCCGTGTCGCCGTGAGGACCGCCTATAACAAACTTGCCGGTCGGGTTCACATGCAGAATATAATCGTCGGAAAACAGCGCCTGTATATTTTGGGGCAGCCGGCTTTTTACCCGGGGAATAAGGATATTTTTCACGTCGTCGTATATTTTCTTCAGCATAATTTCATCTTCGTCGAAATCGTCATGCTGGGTAGAAACAACGATGGTGTGAATCCTGACCGCCTTATTGTTAAGGTCATATTCGACAGTAACCTGCGATTTTGAATCGGGACGCAGATAAGGCATTTTCGTCCCTTCCCTGCGTATTTTGGCAAGTTCGTAAACAATTGCGTGGGAAAGGGTAAGCGGCAGAGGCATATACTCTTCCGTTTCATTGCTGGCATAACCGAACATCAAGCCCTGGTCGCCGGCGCCCTGATTGTCCTCGTCTTTCCTCACAACACCCTGATTAATATCGGACGACTGTTCGTGTATCGTCGAAATCACGCCGCACGAATGTGCATCAAAACGATACTTGTCGCTTGTATAACCGATACGTTCAATCACTCTGCGTGCAGTCGATTGAATATCAATGTAAGCGCTGGAATTGACTTCCCCGCTTAACACAACCAGGCCTGTGGTAACAAGAGTTTCACAAGCCACCTTTGATTTTGAATCCTGACGTAAAAATTCGTCTAAAACAGCGTCAGAAATTTGATCGGCGATTTTATCCGGATGTCCCTCCGATACCGATTCCGAAGTAAATAGATATGTATTCATCTTATTACAAATTAAATAATTAATAAAAAAATAACAGGGAAAAATACAGTAACTACATTTTAGCATTTTTTTTACTGTGGTTGCAAGCAGCCAAATTTTTCCACGGCGCAAAGGTAGCGTTTTTTTTTATTATGCAAAAAAATATTCCGGTTTCATGGTTTTTACAGCGAAATGCATACTGTTGATGATATAATGTGTGAGGTTTTTTGACTGAAACCACGCTTGCTTTTGATACGACGCAGTCTGAAGGCGTCTGGAGACTACGCCGAGCGGAGGTTTCCGGAAAGCGTCCTGCAGGGGTGCAAGCCTCTTTCGGCACATCCCGGCGCAATTTTTTTCCCTGCTCTGCCGCGGCTTTGCCGACGCCGTGAAATCTACCCGCAAGCGCTTCGACCCGCAAACGAACGACAGCACAGCGGGACAATGAAGCAGAAAATTAGAATTTTAAACAAAATAATAGCAGGAATGCCTGGTGAATTTCCATTCTGTTTCCGGCTCTTATTCAGAGATCTAAATGTAGATAAAGAATGGGAAAAATAGGCTGGTACGTCGCTCGAAACTTTTGACAATTGCAGGGCGTAACGACAACTCATTTTGACAGTCGATAGAGCAAAGACACCGAGAACATCAACTGAGTTGAATTTATATAACTGTTTCTGCGTTCGGGAATGACGGGGTTTCTCAGGAAGGAGAAATTGTAATGATATCTGCATTCCGCCTGGATTTCGAACCTGTAGATTTCTATACCCAGACCTCCGCCTCCTGTTATACCGTATTCGAATCTCCGGTCGTATTCGTCGAAAACATACTTCTGCGATTTTTCGCCCGTTACCTGCGTACTGCGGTCGAGCACATATCCGACAACTACTCCGCCCGTTGCGTATGGACGGAACGGCCCGAGCCGTATAAATCCCTGAGCCATCAGCGGCAGCTCGAAAGAAGTGATTCTGTTTGTGATTTCGGGAGTCATCGATATGGTATCCACGCTTTTGATGTAGCCCTTGTTGATATAGTTGGCTTCGATTTGCAGCGCCGCATATTTTATGTGTTCGTAGCGGTACAGTATCCCGGGGCTGAAAGCGGGGAGACTTTGCTTCTCGAAATAGGGAAGGGCGCTGACGGAATTGTATCCCTGCGAGCCCTTTATCCCGACATAATGCTGTGAACAGACCATTGCCGGGAGCAGCATTATCATACAAAAAAGACTGATTCTCCCGAAAAGGAGAATCAATCGTTTTCTGTCATGTATATTCGTATGCATCAAAGACTCTGTTTACTTTCTGCCTCAACAGAATTATTGATTTTACCGATCAGTCCCTTCAGCACCGTTCCCGGTCCCAGTTCGACGAATGAAACTGCCCCGTCGGCAATCATATTCTGTACGGACTGTGTCCATCTCACCGGGGCGGTCAGCTGTTTCACGAGATTCTGCTTGATGATTTCCGGCTCCGTATGGGGCTTTGCATCAATGTTCTGGTAAACGGGACAGACGGGCGAACTGAAGGCGGTCGCCTGTATCGCCTTTTCCAGCTCGAGCCTTGCCGGTTCCATCAGCGGAGAGTGGAACGCCCCGCCTACGGAAAGAACAAGCGCCCTCCTGGCTCCAGCCGCCCTGAGTTTCTCACATGCCTCTTCCACAGCGGAAACGCTGCCCGAAATGACCAGCTGTCCGACACAGTTGTAATTGGCGGGAACAACAATTCCATCGATCCCGGAACATATCTTTTCCACAATCGAATCTTCGAGTCCCATAATCGCAGCCATGGTCGAGGGCTGCAGTTCGCAGGCTTTCTGCATAGCGCAGGCTCTTGCCGAAACCAGGCGCAGCCCGCTTTCGAAATCCATGGCGCCCGCAGCCACCAGAGCCGAAAACTCGCCAAGAGAGTGACCCGCAACCATGTCGGGACTGAATCCGGGATATGTCTTTGCGAGAATCACCGAATGCAGGAAAACTGCCGGCTGCGTAACCTTCGTTTGCTTGAGGTCTTCGGCGGTTCCGTCGAACATAAGTTCGGTTATTCTGAATCCCAGAATATCGTTTGCCTGCTCGAATAAGTTCCTGGCTGTTTCCGATTCATACAGATTTTTTCCCATTCCGGGAAATTGCGCTCCCTGTCCGGGAAATACAAATGCTTTCATTCAAATATCTAAGAAATTATTAATACACGATTATTTTGATTTATCGGGATATGCGGGAAATTTGTCGGGAACGTTTACCGGATTGTCCTTCAGTTCCTGCAGTATCAGCTCGATTGCCCGGTCAAGCTGCCGGTCTTCGCCCGCATATTCCCTTGCCGGATCATTTTCGACAACTATATCCGGCTCCACTCCGTGACCCTCGATCACAAACTGCCTGCCTTCCGCATCGAGATGCGCAAACTCGGGACGGTTGAGCGAGCCGCCGTCGATGATTGGCAGCGAGCCTCTTATCCCGACCACTCCGCCCCAGGTGCGGGTTCCGACAATTTTGCCCAGCTTATGATACTTGAACTGGTAGGGAAACAAATCGCCGTCGGAAGCGGAATACGAATCGACAAGAAGTATTTTCGGACCTGCCATAGTACCGCCGGGCTTTATCTCCGGACGTCCGTTTCTCGGAGCAGCCAGCAGCGAAGGCTCGCGGCGCAGGCGTTCGATAATCATGGGGGATACGTTGCCGCCGCCGTTTCCGCGGTCGTCGATGATCAGGGCTTTTTTGTTCAGCTGCGGATAGTAGTATTTCACAAACTCGTTCAGTCCTTCAACGCCCATGTCGGGTATGTGGATATAGCCCACTTCGCCCCCGGTTGCCCTGTTCACCTTTTCGATATTGCCGTTCACCCATTCGAAATAGTAGAGGGACGATTCGCTGTCTATGGGTTTGACCAGCGCCTTGCGGCTTCCCGTTTCGGACGCGGTTTTGTTGAGCCTCAGCTCGATCTGTTTGCCTGCCTTGTCGTACAGGGCGGCGTATATGTCGTTGATTTTGTTGGCGGGTTTCCCGTTGACGGCAATAATGAAATCGCCCTCGCTGGCGTCCACGCCCATTTCGCTGAGGGGCGAGCGCAGTTCCGGCGACCAGTTGCGACCCTCGAGAATCCTGTCTATCCTGTAGTATCCCGACTTGTCCCTGCTGATTTCCGCGCCCAGCAGACCCGTCTTCACCCTTGCGGGGGCATGTTTGTCGCCTCCGGCGATATAGCAGTGTCCGGTTGTCAGTTCGCCGATCATCTCGCCTATGATGTAGTTCAGGTCGTTTCTGTCGTTAACGTATTCGACCAGGGGCATATATTTTTCGCGAACCGCTTTCCAGTCGACTCCGTGCATCCCGGGGTCGTAGAAGAAATCGCGCATTTGACGCCAGCATTCGCTGTATATCTGGTTCCATTCCTCGCGCAGGTTGACAAACACTTTCACTTCCGACAGGTCTATTGTCTTATCGACATTTATCCTGCCCTTGGGGAGGCCGATCACCGCATATCCCGAGGATGAACTGACAAGGAATTTTTTCATGTCCGCCGTAACCGCGGCAATGCCGAAGCTGCCGAGTTCGGTTTCCTTCTTCGATTTCAGGTCGAACATGTACAGTCCCGAACCGTAACGGCTGTAATAGACCGAATTGTCCGCGAATACCGGTTTGCCGTAGTTTCCGGCAGGAATGTCGAGAGCCAGGGAACGTCCCTTTATCCCGTCGAAATCGATTTCCACCGCGTTCACGGACGGTGCGCTGTCCTTTTTGTCCGCGGATTTTTTGTCTGCGGATTTTTTATCGTCCGCCTTTTTGGGTTCGTCCGCCGGTTTATCCTCCTTTACAGACACTTCGTCGTTTGCGTATGCAAAGGGCGAGGGCGTTTTTTTGCTTAGGGGAACGATGTATATTTTCGACATTCCCGAGTATGAATAGTTCCATTCCACACCGCTGTATGCAGGTCTGAAATCTCTTGCCGAGATGAATGTCAGGAATTTGCCGTCGTCGCTGAACGAAGCCGCCCAGGAGTCGAACCAGTCGTCGGAAACTTCCTCCTTTTTGCCCGAATCGACACTGTATATCACGATTGTCGATGTGGTATTGTGGCGGGGATGCGTGTATGCAATCCATTTGCTGTCGGGCGACCAGGAGAAGTCGCGGAGTTCGCCGTCCACCGTCTGCTCGACCTCCGTGATTTTTTTCGAGTCCGGCTCGATGTAGCGCAGTCGCTGGAGTTTGTCGCTCCAGAGGATTTTTTTGCTGTCGGGCGACCACGAGATACCATATTTATATGTATCGCTGTTTTTTGTCAGCTGAACCGGAGCCTGCAGTCCGTCCTGGCTGCGGATATATATTTCGTCTTCGCCCGTTTCGTCTGAAATGTATGCAATCAGCTTCCCGTCGGGCGACCACTGCGTGTCCCTTTCATGCACTCCCGATGTTTCGGTGAGATTGCGCGTTACGCCGGAAGTAACCGGCACGGTGAAGATGTCGCCCCGCGCCGACAGCACAATTCTTTTTCCGTCGGTGGAAAGATCGACGCTGCGCGCCACATTCGACGCGTTTTTCAGTACCGGACGCCCTCCGCTGAAATCTTCCTCGATATATATCGCAAGTTTCTCGTGCTTTTGAGTTTTCAGGTCAAAGGAATAGATATATCCACCGTTTTCGAACACTATGGAATTGTCGCCGAGCGAGGGGAATTTGATGTCGTACCTGTCGAAATCCGTAACTTTCCTGGTCTCCCCGCTTTTGATGTTGTAGGAAAACAGGTTCATAATCCGGTCGCGGTCAGAGATGTAATAGATATAGTCGCCCGCCCACATCGGGCAGATGTCCTGATATATGTTGTTCGTTATGTTTTCGACCTGCTTTGTCCTGAAATCGTATATCCAGATGTCGTCCGCCATGCCTCCCTTATAGTATTTCCAGGTTCTGAATTCCCTGAATACGCGGTTATATGCCAGTTTTGTCCCGTCGGGCGAATAGGAACAGAATCCTCCCGCAGGCAGCGGCAGCTCTTCGGAGAGGCCGCCATCGACGGAAGCCAGATACAGGCTGCCCTTGAAGTCGTTGAAGGATTTCATTCGCGAACGGTAAACAATGGTTTTGTCGTCTTTCCATGTCAGGACGATATTGTTAGGACCCATTCTGTCCGACAGATCGTCGCGCCCAAGCGTCGCGGTATAAGTGAGGCGCACAGGTTCCCCGCCATCGACAGGCATGCGGTAAACTTCCGTGTTTCCGTCATACTGCGCCGTGAAGGCAATCTGTTTCCCGTCAGGCGAAAACCGCGCAAACATCTCATATCCATCGCCCGTGGTCAGCTTTTTGGCAAGCCCTCCCTTCGACGAAGCAGAATACAAATCACCGGCATACGAGAACACCAGCCTGTCGCCGTGAACCGCCGGAAAACGAAGAAGACGGGCTTCTTTCCTTTGCCCAAATACCTGAAATGCAGATAAAGCCAGCAAAATCAATATTAAAAAACTTCTTTTCATCTTTTTTATTATTTTTATTAATATAAATACGATATTTTCTATATTTTTTGAGGGCAAAAATACTCATTTTTTTCGATTGACAGATATTTTTATCACTGCTGACCGGTTAATCCTGATCAAAATTAATAAATAATAAACTAAACTACCTTCGCCTGAAGGCGGAGAGTTTACTGTCGGCTAAAGCCGAAAAAGGCTTACGCATCCCCAATTGTGCATTATTATGTAGAGAGCGTCCAAAAAGTCCTTCACGTCGTCATTGTAAACGAAGCAATCCAGAATACTGTTATTCACTGGATTGCTTCGGGCTGCGTCCTTACAATGACGGACACCGACCCTTTTGAAGCAACCTCTCTTCCAAAGCTTTTTCAAACTAAAGTCTTCGCCTAAAGGCGAGGGATTTGCTCCCAGAAAGAGACATTAAAGGTATGATATATTTTAAACTTGCTTTACGGACACTGATACATTATAAAACGTATTTTGTCATCAACATGGCGGGAAATCCGAGGTCTCGGATTTAACGCTCGAAGTTCGGGGGAGAAAATCCGAGTCTTCGGATTTCAACGTCACCTGCAAACACAACGTCAATGCAGGGAATGCCGAGTGTACAGCCTTACGGCGTCAGTCCCGGAGTCAAAAAAAATCACACCTTCGAAAAGTCTCGAAGGTGTGAATCAACATAAAAACACAAAAAATGATGACAAAATTCTTTAGCTGTCAGCTATTTGTTATTTACGACCCATGAATGTTTTCCCGAGCCTGCATTATATGTTTTATTTTCGAAAGGCACTACCGTAGCTTCCTCGCTTGGCGTAGTCTCAAGATCAATGTCATCAAGTTAAGCCATAAGAAGCTCTGAAAGAGAGGTATCAATAGCACAGGGCAACGCCGGCAACGCCATGTGTAGAAAATGCACCCTCACCATCAAGCCTCAACGGGTGGGGTGTTAAAAATCCAGGGGTAAATTTTAAAATTTGCACCCCATAAATTATGATATGGGACTGTTTTCCATCCTGGGAAACGGCTTGAAAAGCCGGATTTTCATAACCGCAGGTCATCGACCTGCGGAATCTGTGCGCAGACAAAACTGCCTGAAACGTAAGTTCGACGTAGTCAAAGGCAGGATTTAAAACGCAGTTCTGCCTTTGGCTACGTCGAACTTGCGTTTCAGGCAGTGACCGGGAGGCGAGCGTTTTCCGCAGGTCGCGACCTGCGGTTCTGAAAATAAAGCCCTTCGGGCTATCATGTTTCGGCAAAAATTGAACGAATATTTTTTTTTAACAATAGCCGGATTTTTAACACCCCACCCAACGGGGCGGAATCAGGTTTGTTTCATTTGATTCCGCCCTTGCAGGGCTTGATAAATGTGATGCATTCCGATCATAGGGCGTTGCCCGTGTTCGGAAGATTTCTAATATTGTTCTGTATTATTATTTTACCGTAATCTTTGCCGAAAAAAGTCATGTCCATATTTACAGAGCACAAAATCAATTTGCCGGATTTGATCAGGCTGATTCCGGAGGAATTATTTTCCGGCGTGGCGGTAGATACCCAGGTGGATTACTGTTCAAAGGCATTGCACGGTAAGGTCATGTTTTACCTGCTGCTGTATTCACTGATGTCAACCGACAGGCTTGGGCAGCGTGGCATAGCCGAGCTGTACGCCTCCTCTCACTTCAAAATACTGTTTAATTTGGGAGGAAAGCGGAAAAAATTGTCGCACAGCTCTGTTTCGGAACGGCTCTCAACCATAAATCCGGCATACTTCAGCCAGCTGTATGAAATAATGAAAGCGCGCTGCACATCGCGGCATCCGGCGGAAAGGATTGCCGGGCTGAAGCTTCAGCGCGTAGATTCGTCGCTCGTAACCGAAGTATCCGGCAGGATTGCAGCATACCTGACCTGCGGCAATGAGCATAAAAAGGGTAAAATGCTGAAGTATACAGTCAATTACGAC
>JAIRZR010000079.1 GCA_031267155.1 Prevotellaceae bacterium
GCAGGTAAAGCTGATCGTCCTTATAATAGCCGGTAAGAGCCTTTATAATTTCCTCTTCCGACTTTTTGCAGTGCGGGTCGCGGAACGCAGCCAGGCGTTTGGGATCTCTTTCCCCGCCCGGTATGGCGGTAATGATCTGTGATCCCGTTTTTCCCGTAATGTCGTCAATTACATTGTGCAGAAGAAGATTCATTTTGACCATAGCCTTTTGCATCCGCTGAACAAATGTGCTGCGCTCTTTGACGATGCTGTCGCGCTCACGAATGTAAGTGCGAAGCTCGGCGATCAGGGGGGTGGGATGAAAAGAGCCGCGAAGCAAACCGTAAAGATGAAGGATCTGTAGCCACTGACTGTCGGCAACATCTGTCTTGCGACCCGGTACCATCCTGAATTTCTTCGGATTGACCAGACAAACTTCAATGCCCGCTTCCTCAAGGATGAAATAAATGGTCGTCCAGTAGACGGATGTCGACTACATGGCTACAGTCTTTATTCCGCAGGACACAAGTAAATCCCGGCACTGCAGCAAGTCTTCGGTAAATGTTTTAAACCGGTGGACTGTGGACAAGTCCAATTCTGCCGCTATCGCAGGATTGAGCGCAGCATACAGTCCACGGCTACCAAGGTCTATGCCAGCTGAACACGGGTGACATTCCGATAATTTGCAGCATTCCAGTTCCTCAACTTTCGTAATTTTGCGATTTGCAACCGGGTGCAATACTTCCGCTTCTCTTTCTTCTTTAATGTTACTTAATTTTTTTCCATACATTTGTACTTTATTTATTTAAAAACAGGGCGGGTATGGCTCTGTGGGCGATGAAATACATATATTTTTCTAATCGGGCATCGCCGGTCGGAGATCGGGTTAGCGCCACTGTTTCGGTCCGCAAGCCACAGAAGTCAAGTTACTTTTCAGGGATTGTACCTCTAATGATTATTCGACTACGCTGCCGTATCCGTCTGTTTTTTTTGCAAAAGTACGAGTTTTATCGGATTTTATACGATTGTTCAATGCAAATTCGGTTTATCTAATAAATATATGTTACTTTTGTGCCCAAAAAAATAGTATTAACAGGAAAGAAATAGAAAATGGCACACTATCCGGATCCAAAAAATGATTTTATACTCAAGCGCATCTTCGGCAATCATCCCGGGCTGTTAATCAGTTTTTTGAATGTGCCGACGCCATTCGGTACGGAACGGATAATCAAAAGTCTCAAATAATATCTTTAAAGAAAATTATGTTATTAAATCTAAATATAAGGAATATGTTAAAAACAGGAAAAACAGTATCATTTGTTATGGTTTTGTTGTTGTTTACCACAAATTTGCAGGCGCAAAAACAACTTCTTTCGCATGAACAGATTTTCAGTTTGCAGGAGTCGAATAATCCTGTAGAACTTGTGAAATGGATTGACGGCAATTCATTTATCACCTCCGTATGGACGGGAAAAAGAACGGCTTCCATAGTCAAAATAAAGAGCAGGGAGCAAATACCGCTGGACGACAAAGAACTGTCGCAATATTCTCCGGCTTCGCCTGACAGGCTTGAACTGAAATCGGGAATCATTCACTATGATGGCGAGCCAATCGTGCAGGGGGACAATAAAAATCCCGTTCTATCGCCTGACAGCATGTATATTGCATATACCAGAGACAACGATTTGTATGCTGTCCGCATATCGGACAAAAAGGAATTTCATCTTACCCGCGACGGCAGCGAGGTGATTCTTAACGGTTATGCCTCATGGGCGTATATGGAGGAGATTTTGGGGAGATCGAGCAACTACAGGGCATTCTGGTGGTCGCCCGACAGCAAAACAATCGCTTTTTTCCGTACCGACGATTCAAATGTGCCGCTTTTTTCGATAACCGACAGCCATGGACTGCACGGCTATATCGAAACAATGAGATACCCGAAATCGGGAGACAATAATCCCGAAGTAAAAATCGGATTCGCTGATCCTGAAGGGAAAAGCAGCCCTGTCTGGGCGGATTTCGATATGGAAGACCAGTATTTCGGACAGCCGCTTTGGACTCCTTCGGGAAAAAACATCTGGATACAGTGGGCAAACAGAGGTCAGGACAGGTATAAACTGTTTGACGTAGATATTCATACGGGCAAAAAAAGCGAAATATACAGCGAATCCCCAAAAACATGGATAGATATCGACAAAGACAACCGCGTCCATTTTCTTTCGGACGGCAAGGGAGCCATAATCATAAGCAATAAAAGCGGTTACAGTCATCTGTACCTTCATTCGCAGGACGGTTCGCCTGTCAATCCAATCACTCAGGGCGACTTTACGGTTCTGGATATAGTCAAAATCGACGAAAAGAATAAGACAGTGTATTTTACCTGTTTCAAGGACAATATCGGCTGCACGGACTTCTACAGGGTATCGTTTAACGGTAAAAACCTGCAGCGCCTGTCTTTTGGCAACTATACTCACCGGATATCGCTGTCGCCCGATGCAAAGTATTTTGTGTCTGTATATTCGAATGCCGCGACCGCGCCGGTAACGGCTCTGTACGACACAAAGGGAAAGTTTGTCATGGAACTCGGCAATTCGCGAAACGAAGAGAACGGGATATACGAATGGGCTAAAACAGACTTTATTACGGTCAAAAGCAATGACGGCAAATATGATTTGCCGATGCGTGTAACTTTCCCCGTGAATATGGAGAAAGGCAGGAAATATCCTGTGCTGATACATGTTTACGGAGGACCTGCCGCGGTCAATGTAAGGCAGGGATGGTCAAGCGGTTCCATGTCCAACTGGTATGCCTACGAAGGTCTGATTCAGGTTGCGATGGATCATCGCGGAAGCCTGCATTTCGGGAAAAGGGGACAGGACGAGATGCACCGGAATCTGGGCAAGGTTGAAGTGATGGACTATTCGACCTGTGTGAAATGGCTGATTGAAAACGCTCAGGCTGACCCGGAAAGGGTTTGTATCAACGGGTTCAGCTATGGCGGATATATAACCTGCTATTCCATGGTATGCGCGCCGGACGTGTTTACGCATGGCATTGCGGGAGGAAGCGTTACCGACTGGATGCTGTACGATGCTCCATATACCGAGAGATTTATGGATCATCCGAAGGAAAATCCCGAAGGATATAAACAGTCGTCGGTAATTGCACATGCCGGCAATCTGAAGGGGAAACTGCTCCTCACTCACGGACTTATGGATGAAAATGTCCATGTCCAGAACACTTTCCAGCTTGTGAGCGAACTGGAAGACAGGAACAGGTATTTTGATTTGGTAATCTATCCGTCCAACCGGCATGGATACGGGGGAGCAAAGTCTCAGCATTTCAGGAATCTGCAGATAAAATTCATTTATGAACACCTGCTGAGAAAGCCTGTCCCCGAAAAACTGAAAAAGGAAATGTCAATTGAATAGCAAATCAGTAAATAATGAACAGATATATTAAAATCAATCCTGCCGACAATGTTGCAGTAGCTGTAGAAAATCTGTGTGCAGGCGAACGTTTGAATATTGATAACGAAACGATTGTATTGCGGGACAATATTCCGGCAGGACACAAAATCGCATTGCGGGACTTTGCGCCGGGTGACAATATCTTCAAGTACGGATTGCCGATAGGTCATGCTTCCGAACTCATCGGGCAGGGGACTATAGTTAACGAGAAAAATATAAAAACCGGTCTCGAGGGCATACTCGAATATTCGTACAGTCCTATGCCCGCGCCGGTATTGAAGCGCGGGGAACAGCTGACATTCAGGGGATATCGCCGTAAAAACGGAGACGCCGGCATCCGGAATGAGATATGGATCATTCCGACGGTTGGCTGTGTCAATGGAATTGTAAACGAACTGGCAAAATCCATGAACGGGGAAATTGACGGCGGCGTGGACGCTGTTGTTTCTTTTCCGCATAACTACGGATGTTCCCAGCTGGGCGAAGATCACGAGAATACGCGCATGATTCTGCGCGATATGGTTCTTCATCCCAATGCCGGCGGGGTACTGATTGTCGGTCTGGGCTGCGAAAATAACCAGCCCGAAGCTTTCCGTGAGATTTTGGGCGACTATGATCCCGACAGGGTGAAGTTCCTTGTCTGCCAGAAGGTGGAAAACGAACATGAGGAAGGAATGAGGCTTCTCCGCGAGATATATTCCGTCGTATCGAAAGACAGGCGTACGGACGTGTCGCTCAGCGAACTGAGAGTAGGCTTGAAATGCGGCGGTTCGGACGGATTTTCGGGTATCACGGCGAATCCCCTGCTGGGAGTATTTTCCGATTTCCTCGTGTCGCAGGGCGGAACAAGCGTTCTCACCGAAGTGCCGGAAATGTTTGGCGCAGAAACTCTTCTCATGAGAAGATGTCAAAACCGGGAAACGTTTGATAAGACAGTGCATCTGATAAACAGTTTTAAACAGTATTTCATTGCCAACAATCAGGCTGTTTACGAAAATCCGTCGCCGGGAAACAAAGCCGGCGGAATTTCAACCCTGGAAGAGAAGTCTATCGGATGTACCCAGAAGTCGGGTACTGCGACGGTCAAAGATGTACTGATGTATGGCGAAAGATTGAAGATTAAGGGCTTAAATCTGTTGAGCGCCCCCGGTAACGACCTTGTCGCAAGCACGGCTCTCGCAGCTTCGGGATGCCAGATGATACTGTTCACTACCGGACGGGGAACCCCTTTCGGCACATTCGTGCCTACAGTGAAAATCTCCACAAACAGCATGCTTTTCGACAGTAAGCCCGGATGGATAGACTTTAATGCGGGAACTCTACTCGAGGGAGAAAGTATGAAATCGCTCAGCAAACGTTTCATCCAGTTTGTTACGGAAACGGCAAGCGGTAAATATGTAAACAACGAAAAGAAAAATTACAGGGAAATATCTATTTTCAAAACAGGAATAACCTTGTGATTTGGTAACTTGAGGCCGTATTTTCGAACAGCCACCGGCCTGTGAGGACAGTGAACTTATCCGCCGTTTCGATATTTGCCGGTTTGTATCTGACATTACGCCAATGGAGATATGCGGCAAATGACTCTGTCGAATCATGCCTGTAATGCTCAAAATAAATTACCCGGCCACTGTCTGCCAGAAAAAACGGCTGATTAAAAGGCTTTTGTTCGCCATTTTCATATATAACGGGAAGATACAGCATGTTTGCTCCGGTCGAAGGACTTTTTTGAAAAATGCATTAAGAAAAGACAAATTGACAGAATATTTAGATACTCCTACTACTATAACTGTCGACTCAAAGGAAAGTATAGAAAATTTCATTTATAAACTCAATACGATTAGTAAAAACTCAGACGTTTTGAATTATGATTTTTCAAGTTTGGATATAGATTCAAAAATTGACATCGCTGTTAATCTGGTAAAACAGTTTATGGACTTTAAGGAGTTAATCTTTGTTATTGACGAAGGCGGAATTATACTACCTAATAATTCAATTGTTGACTGGTTTACAAAATTAGTAAATGACGAAGTTTTTAATAATAACCTTGCTTTATGCTTGGTTTCTAAATATAGGCCCAATGAGGTTTTTCTGAAAAGAGAAAAAAATCACTTGTTTATAGAATACCTGAATTATCAAGACCAGAAACAAAAAACTTATTTCTAAGAAACTGTTTAAATTTTATTGTGAATAAATTTTATTGAGCATCAAAGCGATAAAAGCCAGGTATATCATAGCTTCACTTGTGGAAACCCTGTATTCGTAATCTTTGGCCAGCCTGCGAAAATTTTCCAGCCATGAAAATGTTCTCTCCACGACCCATCGTTTG
>JAIRZR010000106.1 GCA_031267155.1 Prevotellaceae bacterium
AGTATAAACGAGGAAATATTGTCGGATTCTATCATGTTGCGAAGAATCGCACCCTTGCCGACGAGGTGCTTCTGTCCTATATACTCATCCAGCGTTTTGGGTCTTAAGCGTTCTGCGAGAGGGATATTTTCCATGTCAAATGTCAATTATAAATTAAAAACTACAATCTTTGGCGAAATATTAACATCGTCCATGACATTGATAACCGTCAAACTCTTTCGGACATTCGGGCAGTTTCTCCATGTTTTTAAGGGAATACAGTCCTGCAAGCTAAGCAGGTCTTTCTTCCTTTTCCTGAATCCGAAATCAGTAATAAAAACTTCTTTATCAACATTTTTCGATATCTTTTTTTCTCTTTTCATCTTAATTATGTCGTCAAAATTCAATGCGTAAAGGTAAATATATTTTATATTTTTAGCTCTATAACGTTTCGCACGGTTTTGGACGACCATGGGATGCTATTTTTGTCAATACATTATCAAAAATATTTTTTTCAGTATAATTTTATTATTACTAAACAGTTACAGTTATTTCACAAAGAAAATTCATGTTATCGACGGGAGATAAATTATTAATTACTAATTTTGGGTTCGCAAAAATCTGATTGAATTTGATATATTTTTAAGTCAATCAATCTATTAGGTGAAATATGGAAAAATTATTAACTAATATAAACGTACCGGAAGACCTTCGCAAGTTGAAAGTCGAACAGTTGGAACAGTTATCAGCCGAGCTTAGGGATTTCATTATCGACAAATGTTCGGAAAATCCGGGACATTTCGGCGCAAGTCTGGGAACGATAGAGCTTACCGTCGCTATACATTACGTCTTCAAAACTCCGTACGACAAGCTTATTTGGGATGTGGGACATCAGGCATACGCCCATAAAATACTCACAGGCAGGAAAAACACTTTTGATACCAACAGAAAATATAACGGATTGAGCGGTTTCCCGAAAATGAAGGAAAGCGAATACGACGCTTTTGGAGTGGGACATGCTTCGACCTCTATTTCAGCGGGATTGGGGATGGCAGTTGCCGCGCGTCTGAACGGCGAAGACAGGAAAGTCATTTCAGTGATTGGCGACGGTTCGTTTTCCGGAGGAATGGCGTTTGAAGGTCTTAACAATGCCGGCTGGCAAAACGCGGATATGCTGGTGATACTCAACGATAACAATATCGCAATAGATCCTAATGTGGGCGCCTTGAAAAAGTATTTTACAAACATCACCCTGTCGGGAAAGTACAACAAATGGAAGAGAAGCATCTGGAACCGTCTGGGTGAAAGCAAATTCCGCTGGGCGCTGAAGCGTATGGGCAATACTGTGAAATCGGCTATCTTCTCCGAAGGAAACCTGTTTGAATCGCTGGGTTTCAGATATTTTGGACCGATCGACGGACACGACATAAACATGCTCGTCAAAACCCTTTCCCGTCTTAAAACCATCAAGGGCGCTAAAATCCTGCATGTTGTCACAAAAAAGGGAAAAGGATACAAGCCTGCCGAAGAAAACCAGACCGAATGGCACGCTCCCGGAACATTCGATAAAAATACGGGAAAAAAACTGAACGCACATGTTGTAGATCCTTCAAAACCGGCTAAATACCAGGATGTTTTTGGAGAAACAATCGTCGAGCTTGCCCGGATGAATCCGAAGATCCTGGGAATTACTCCTGCAATGGCGACAGGATGTTCGCTGAACATAATGATGCACAATTATCCCGACAGAGTTTTTGATGTGGGGATAGCTGAAGCCCATGCTGTTACATTCTCTGCCGGACTTGCAGCGGCGGGCTACATGCCGTTTTGCAATATATATTCTTCGTTTATGCAAAGGGCTTTTGATTCTGTAATACATGATGTTGCACTGCAGAATCTGAATGTCGTGTTTTGTCTGGACAGGGGAGGCATTGTAGGCGAGGATGGACCTACCCATCACGGTGTTTTCGATTTGGCATACTTTAGACTGATTCCGAATATAACTGTCTCGGCGCCAATGAATGAAGTGGAACTCCGGAATATGATGTACACGGCGCAGCTTCCTTCCGCCGGTCCTTTTTCCATCCGTTACCCGCGTGGAAACGGATTTACGCCGAACTGGCGAGTACCTTTCGAGAAAATTCCGCTTGGCAGGGGGCGCATATTGAAGGAAGGCAGCGATATAGCCATTCTGAGCATAGGACATCCGGGAAATTTCGCCGCCATAGCTGTCGAAAAAGCGGAAGAACACGGAATCAGCGTAATGCACTGTGACATGAGATTCGTAAAACCCATAGACAAGGATATTTTACATTCTGTGGGAAAGAAATTTAAACACGTTATCACAGTGGAAGACGGTACTGTTGCTGGTGGAATGGGCAGCGCCGTAGCCGAGTTTTTTGCGCGGCACGGCTACGATTGCTGTGTGGAAATGCTGGGAGTTCCCGATCAATTTATTCAGCAGGGTACTGTTCAGGAACTTCAGGCGAAATGCGGTTTTGACGCCAAAGGTATATACAATACCGTTTTAAGGTTGATGCAGGATGTTTAAAACAGTAGATAAATGACTTGGGAGCAGGTTATTGACGATTATACAGTGTATTTGAATCTTGAGAAATCCCTCTCGCCTGCATCTATAGATGCATACAGTCTTGATTTGAGAAAGTTGAAGGAATATATGGAAAGCCGTTCCATTGCTCCCGAAGATGTTACAATGGAAGATCTGGAAACTTTTTTAGCCGATATATACGACAGGGGACTTGTCCAGACTTCGCAGATGCGCATATTGAGCGGAATAAGAGGCTTTTTCAAGTATATGCTAATGGAAAACCTGATAGAAAACTCGCCGACGGAACTGATCGAGAATCCCAATCCACGCCGAAAATTACCCGATATTCTTTCGGCGGAAGAAATTGACCGGATAATCAATGGCATAGACCTTAGCCTTGCCGAAGGTCACCGGAACAGGGCTATCATTGAAGTCCTGTATGGCTGTGGATTGCGTGTCAGCGAGCTGGTTTCCATGCGGATTTCCTGCTATTTTCCCGAACAGGGTTTTGTCAGGATTACCGGAAAGGGCAGCAAGGAACGTCTGGCGCCAATTGGAGCACAGGCAATAAAGGCAATATCCATCTATCTTAAACAGAGAAACGAGGCCAAAATAAAAAAGGGAAACGAAGATTTTCTTTTTCTCAACAGAAGAGGCTCCAAACTGAGCCGCACAATGATTCTTATCATGGTAAAACGTGCCGCCAAAGATGCAGGTATAGAAAAAATCATAAGCCCGCATACTTTTCGTCATTCGTTTGCGACTCATCTGATCGAAGGAGGCGCCGACCTCAGAGCCGTGCAGGAAATGCTGGGTCACGAGTCTATTATTACTACAGAAATATATACCCACCTCGACCAAAAGCATCTTAGAGAGATAATTAAACTGCATCCGAGAGCGAATCAGGTGCGATGAGTGAAGATAAAAGAAAAGAGACGGGTATAAAACCCGCTCGTTTCTTATTTTAAGGAAGAAAAATACAGGAGAAATGTCAAATGGATATTTCCGGCGGCAGTCAGCTTGTAGAGTTCATTTATGGAAGTGTAGAAATACCATATTGACATTTTATTTCAACCCTTTAGACAGTTTAAATCCCTCCTGTGTTTTATGATGCAAAGATACTGCAAAAATTTATATCTGCATAATTTTTTATGATTCTTTAACAACTTTTTTACTTCATACTTTATATCTTCCCTATATAAGTAACTGCTATAACAACAATTTAGATGGAAATATGTTTAAACTTTTTTAATAATAATATGTTTAAAAACATACTATTTAAATCCATAAAAAACAGGTTGAAAAATTGACGCAGGGCGGCAAATTCCGATTTTTCGATTCATTTGAAAATTTCAAAACGGATTCAATCCGATATTAAAACGGGTCGCTGGAAAGAAAAAATCCGACTTAGATTTATCTGCTCTATAACGAATCTATATAACGGGCTTCCCGGCAAATTCAGGGCGGGTTCATGGCAAAAACGAAATAATCTTCACGGAAATGCAGCGAATATGCATCTCTGTGAATGTGTTTAACTTAATATAATTGGTTCTACCGTTATTTGTGTGGAAGCATGTCAAGATCACCGTGAAAAAAGAGGATTGCTATTCTGAAATTTTCAGTATTTCTGTACCTTCTTCCAATTGTCTTTCATATAACAACATCGCAAACGACTAATATGAAGCAGATTATTGATGCGGCAAAAAATCCCGTCAGGGATGAAATATCGGTAGAAAACAGTCGGAAATCAGTAAGAATCCCGTCAGGGATGACATGTAAAAACGGAGATACCGCGTGTCATCCCTAACGGGATTTTGCTGGACAATGAATTGATTTCTACCGATATTTCATCCCTGACGGGATTTTTGATTCCGGCAATGTTATATACTTTTTGCATTAAAACCTTTAATGGTTTCTACCGATATTTAATCCCTGACGGGATTTTTGATTCCGGCAATGTTATATGCTTTTCCAAGCGAACAGGCTTGTCGGAATCTTTTCCTTATGCCATTCTTTTATATTCCTGATTTTATTATTTCCACACAAATAACGGTAGAACCCAAAATAATCAATTCGGAATCAGGTTCATTTCACTTTCATCTTTACAATTACCGGATTGTCAAATTCATTAATACCGTCGAGCATTTTCAGCAGTTTATCCCTGCCGGCGGCATTCGAAGCCTGTATGGATTCCTTCTCTTCCAGAATTTTGTAGGCCTGTATTATCCCGTAAAACGATTTCCCGTCGGTGGCATACGGGAAAACAAGAGGGCCGCCATTTATATCATTATCAGGGCCTTTCTTATAAACATCGGTAATCTGTCCGGTTTCCTTATTATAGAAGACATGATGCCAGTCACGCTTATGGGAATACACAAAATACAGGTACGTCTCCGATTCCGACGCAGCTTGAATAATACAGATATCATGACTTGCCTCATAATCCATCATCTGTTCGCTTGTTATTGTTTGACTTTTCAATAATGAGCGGAAACTTTCGTCCTGCTTCATATTTCCAAAATCTATATAATATGCGCGTTTCACCTTTTCGCCCGAAATATGGTAAACGGTATCATTATATATATCCAGAAAACTTACTGTTCCACTGTGATATGATGAGAAATAACTGAAATGTTTAACGATTGGACGCGTCCGGATTTCCGAAGGGAAAAAAACATCCGTATGCAGAACTTTATAGTCTCCCGTATCGGTTATTAATAAATTTGGAGTCATTCCGTTTTTTCCATGTTTTTCATTGGAAATATAAGCGCCATAAAATGCAGCATATCCATCGCCAGTATATGAAAATTCTTGCGCCCATATATCTCTGGTACGGTGTGATTTGATCCAGTTTCCATCCAGATCGCAGACAAGTATCGGGTGCCTTGAACTGCAATACAGCAATAAATGCTCTTTATCATAGTCTATGCTGATATTTGTAAGCTCGACATATTCGCCGGGGCCCTGACCTCTCCGGTTCAGTTCAAACAGAAATTTGCCGTCCTGCTGAAAACAGAATACAGACTGTGCCTTATATCTGTCGAGTATATAAAACCTGTCTTTATACGCTATTACCTGGCTGACCCGTCCAATCAGATGTTTATCAACGCTCTCAAGCGGAATATACTCGATATCCGAAAATATCCCGGACGCATTTACCGACTCTGAAGCCGCCGCCGGATTGACGGGAATGCGAATGTAATCTCCCGTCTGTCCGGAAGGTTTTTGATGATTGCAGCCTGATAAAAGAACTGCAGTTAACACGATTATAAAATATTTTTCCATTGTTACGATATTTTTTATGTATTACAGTTACGATTCCGAACTGCAAGTCTGCCACTGCAGGAGAATTATAAATTCAAAATTACAGATTCGGAATCAGGTTCATTTCAGTTTCATTCTTACAATTACCGGATTGTCAAATTCATTAATACCGTCAATCATTTTCAGCAGTTTATCCCTGCCGGCGGCATTCGAAGCCTGTATGGATTCCTTCTCCTTTAAAATTTGCCAGGATTCTACCACTCCATAAAATGATTCCCCGTCTGAAGACAACGGGAAAACAAGCGGCCCTCCATTTATGTCATTGTAGATGGGAAAAATAACATTCTTGTCGCCATAATCTTTGCAAACATCAATAACCTGTCCTGTCCTTTTGTTATAGAAAACAGCATGCCCGATGAATTTATGAAAATAATAAAAAAACATGTATTTTTCTGTTTCTTCCACTGCTCTAATGATACAGATATCATGCGTTCGTTCATATTCGGTTGTCTGACCAAGTTTGGTTGCCGGACTTTTCAGAAATGAATAGAAATCTTTGCCCTTTTTCATATTCCCGAAATCAATGTAATAGGCGCGTTCTACTTTCTCTCCGGAAATGTGATAAACAGTATCGTCATATTCTGCCAGCAAGACTGCTGTTCCGTTCCGGTATGATGAAAAACGTTTAAAATTCCCAACTACTGTTTCCATCCTGATTTCCGACGGGAAAAAGAGATCCGTATGTTGAAGATTATAATTATCTGTATTGGCAATTAATAAATTTGGAGTCATTCCATTTTTTTCATGTTTCTCATTGGTCGTATAACCGCCGTAAAATGCAGCATATCCATTGCCCGTATATGAAAATTCATGCGCCCATATATCTTTGGTACGGTGTGATTTGATGTAGTTTCCATCCAGATCGCAGACAAGTATCGGGTGCATTGGGCCGCAGTACAGCAATAAATGACTGTTATCACAGTCTATACTGATATTGTCAAGTTTGATATATTCACCCGGCCCCTGACCTTTCCGGTTTAACTCAAACAGAAATTTGCCGTCCTGCTGAAAACAGAATACAGACTGTGTCTGATATCTGTCGAAGATATAAAATCTGTCTTTGTAAACTATCAATTGATTGACTGTTCCAATCAGATGTTTATCAACGCTCTCAAGCGGAATATATTCGATATCCGAAAATATTTCAGACATATTTACCGACTCTGAAGCCTCCGCCGGATTGACGGGAATGCGAATGTAATCCCCCGTCTGTCCGGAAGGTTTTTGATGATTGCAGCCTGATAAAAGAACTGCAGTTAACACGATTATAAGATATTTTTCCATTATTACGATATTTTTTATGTATTACAATAAATTTTTCGCCAAAAGTATGCTAAATAAACGATATGGAAAAAAATATTTTTAAATACGGTAAACACAGACAGTTGCGAATGACGGATTACGGATTGCGCCGCCGCAGATTTCGCCATCGATAATTTTTTTTTCACTGAATACAAAAAAAAATTGTTTGGTATTAAAAAACACTCTATCTTTGCAACCGATTTGGATAAAAAATTAATTATACATCAGGACATGAAAAGTCACAATTTGGATTCAGCTCTCCCGGTTTTCGGGAAATATTTCGGAGAAAGTCCGGAAAGATGTTCTTTGTGTCCTGAAAAAGTTTCTACACGCTTTGATCTGAGTTCTTTTTTCTATAAACTGAGTACAAATATTTATTATTCGCATGCGGAAAATCTTTTTTCGCATGCGATTTTCCTTTTTTCGCGCGCAAATAATGTTTTTCTGCGCGCAAATAATCATTTTCTGCGCGCAAATAATGTTTTTCTGCGCGCAAATAATCATTTTCTGCGCGCAAATAATGTTTTTCTGCGCGCAAATAATGTTTTTTCGCGCGCAAATAATGTTTTTCTGCGCGCAAATAATGTTTTTCTGCGCGCAAATAATCATTTTCTGCGCGCAGAAAATGATTATTTGCGCGCGGAAAATTCGTGTAATAATACTGCATTTGGACATTGCAGTATCTTATCTGTTGAAAAATGTTTAACTAAAAATATAATTGCTTATGGCAAGTGGATCAGATTATATCCCGTCCAATGACGGTAAATTTTTAGCATGGGTGGAATTTCTTTTCACCTACGTTCAGTCGCATGGCGGCACATGGCAGATCCCTCCAACCGAGGTTTCGCGTATTGTGCTGTTGATTGCTAACTACAAGGCTGCCTACAAAAAGGCGGAAGCCCCCAATCACGGGACAGGTGATACACAGGCAAAAAACGAAGCCCGCAAGACGCTCGAAAAGGAAGTGCGGAATTTTGTCAAGGAATATCTGGCAAACAACCACTTTATTTCCAACGAAGACCGCAAAGACATGGGCATACCGGTACATGACGACAAGCCCAGTCCGGCGCCCATACCCACGGACATGCCGGCAGGCAAAGTGGACTTTTCCAGACACAGGCAGCACGTACTGCATGTGAAAGCCGGATCGCTCACCGGAAAAAGCAAGCCGCCGCATGTGCACGGATTCGAAGTGTGGCGAAAGATCGGCACGGATCCGGAAGGCAAGTTCGAATATGTCGGCTTCTCGAGCCGCTCGACTTTCCTGATGGACTACGATGAAAAGCTTGTCGGTCAAACCGTTTCCTACAGAGTGCGCTGGATGAACTCGAGAAATCAGCCCGGCCCCTGGAACGAAGACGATATAAATGCAGTCATAGCTTGAATTACATGTATCTAGTAATGTTAATAATGTTAATTTTTTCATTAAACTGTGCAGAGAGAGGATTTTTCCCCTCTCTGTACTTTTTTACGGGAAAACCGTTCCTGCGACATGCACGGGTTTTCAGAATTGAAAATTATCATGTACATTTGCATCAAAATATTAAGTAAGTCATGAAAAAGTTAGCGTTAGATACCCAGTCGTTCGAAAACTTGCGAAACCGCGAGTGCGTATATGTGGACAAAACCGAAATCATCTGCAGAATGATTGCGGACGGGCGGGTTTATTTTCTGTCGCGTCCCCGCCGGTTCGGGAAATCATTGCTTGTAAGCACGCTTGAAACCCTGTTTCAGGGACGGGAAGATTTATTCAAAGGACTTTATATCCAC
>JAIRZR010000243.1 GCA_031267155.1 Prevotellaceae bacterium
AAACAATTCCGCCATTTGCCATCGCGTGCAAGCCTTAAAAGGCTTGTGGCTGGAGGTAAACGGTTTTCTATTGATATTGATGTCCTGCGGACAATTTCGCAATGCGCATTATGTTCACAATATCATGAAACTGTTACACCTTATTTATTTCACGTCCCTAAAAGCAGGGAATACGGAAAAGTCACGTATCCGTTCGCGAGTAGAACATCTATTCGGATTTATGGAAATGTCAATGAATAGAGACAGATATAAATCTGACCGTATTATTGTTAAAAAGTACTACCTTTGTCCCTTAAAAATTAAAGTTATGAAACGTATATTATTATTTACACTTGTCAGTTTTATATGTGGCGGTTTACTGTCGCAGAACCCGGATTATTCCGGTAAATGGAAAGAAATAGATTCATTGATGATGATGAATCTTAACAGGTCGGCTTTGGACGAAGCTGCAAAAGTTTACAACTGTGCAGTGTCCGGCGGAGACTATGCGGCGGCGGTCAGGGCGATTACTTACCGTACAGCCAACCGGATTAAGCTGTACGGCGAACAGTCAGCCATTGATTCGCTGAAACAGGAATCCGGACTGTTGCCGCAGCCTGCGAAATCAATAGTATACGCCATAACGGGCAATATCTACAAAAAATACTATACCAACGGAAAATGGCGAATAAGGTCGCGTACGCGGGCTGCCGTTGATGACAGCGATATGAAAACCTGGGACATCACGCGCCTGTTTGAAGAAACACTGAAATGCTACAAACTCTCTATACAGGACGAAGAGATTCTGAAACAGACGCCCCTCGACGACTACAGGGAAATTGTGGATTACGGAAACGACACGACGCTGAAAAGAATAGTCTTCCCCACGCTGTACGATTTCCTGACCTTCAACACAATCAGCGCGTTTAAGGGAGAAGCCTCGGTCGTTCTTCCGCAGCAGACTTTTGTGCTGGACAGACCCGAATATTTTGCCGATGTAAAGACTTTTGCCAGCTACAGAATCGAAACGCCGGACAGCCTGTCTGCCGAATACAATGTCATCAGCCTGTATCAAAAGCTGCTGAAATTCCGATTGCAGGAAAACAGCAGCGCCGCGGCTCTGCTCAGCATTGACCTCGAGCGCTTGAAATACGTATACGAGAAAGGACGCTATGAAAACAGCTATGTCATGTACGGGAATGCCCTGAAATCGCTGATGAACACGTACTCCGGAACCGCTGAACGGGCTTATGCCGCTTATGCCCTGGCGACACTGTACGGAGAAGAGTCCTTTGACAGGGATTTAAGATACAGGGAAGCCGTCGATTTATGCACGGAAATCATTGAAGGGTATGCGGGCGTCGCCGAAGTAAAATCCATTGTCGAATCGGCGAAGACGCTGAAGGAGAGAATATGTCAGCCTTCGCTCAACATATCCATCATGCCAGAGCAGTACCCCGATTCGCCGATGATGGCGCTGGTAAAATACGGGAATATTGACAGGATATACCTGCGAATCTACAGCATAAACGAGAATTATTACACCGGCGGAGACTGCAGGGCTGCGCTTGCCGGTGTGAAAGACAAAAGTCCTCTGGCAACAAAGGAAATCGCACTGCCACTGAAAGGCGATTATCTGCAACATTCTGCGGAAATAATGATCGAGGGGATGCCGCAGGGGGTTTATCTGCTCACTGCAGGAACCATACCCGGATATTCCGACGACTATAGCCGTGTAGCATGTTCGATATTGCAGGTTTCGCCGCTGAACATTGCATCGCGCGGAAACGAAACGGACGAAATATACGTGGCAAATGCAAAGACAGGCATGCCGGAAGCAAATGCAAGCGTCGAGTGTAACTATCACAGCGGCAGCAGTCAGATCTCGAAAACCGGTGAAAACGGAATCGTGTCCGTCTCCCGCACAGACGGAAAAACCGGACTGAAAAATGTCATAATCACCAGTAAGGATGAACGTCTAATCGTAAAGGGGCCGTACTTTCAAAACTACAGAAATACAGCGAAGACGGGCAGGCAGGCGGTATTCTTTACCGACCGCGCGATATACCGTCCGGGACAGACCGTTTACTATAAGGTACTTTATCTTAATATAGATGCGGAAGGACGCTACAGTCTTCCGAATAAAGGAAACATAATGGATGTGGATTTCAAGGACGCCAACGGTAAAGTCATTGATACCCGCAAGCATATCAGCAATGAATACGGAAGCGCAGCCGGCAGCTTCGCCATTCCGCAGGGTTTACTGAACGGGAGAATGAGACTGTCGTGCGAATACGGGAGCGAGGACATTCGCGTCGAGGAATATAAACGTCCGACATTTGAAGTAATGTTTGACCCGATCGGCAGGAATTACCGTCTCGGCGACAGCGTCCGGATCACCGGAAAAGCTAAGGCATTTGCCGGATATGCCGTTGACAATGCAAAAGTGCAGTACCGCGTCGTCAGGGACATGCAGTACAGGATATACCGCTGGTGGCTTCCGCCGATTACCGCTCCCTCGCGCGAAATCGCTTCGGGAACAGTGGCAAGCGACGGCAGCGGCGCTTTTACAGTCGACTTTAAAGCCGAAGCCGACGATCTCGCAAACGACAATCTGATATACCGCTACAGACTTATCGCAAGCGTAACCGACGTCAATGGCGAAACTCACAGCGACGAACTGTCGGTGAAAATGAGCAGGAAAAACCTGCTGGCAAACATACAGATTCCCAAGCGTATTATAAACCGCGATTCCCTCGACTTCAAGGTAACAACAACGAATCTGAACGGCGAATTTACGCCTGCCGATCTGCAGATTACAGTGACTGCGCTGAAATCGCCGGAAGGGATTTTGCGCCCGCGTCTCTGGGAAGTTCCCGACACCTTTGCAATGTCGCGGGAAGAGTTTAAAAGACATTTTCCCCTCGACCCTTACGGGGACGAAAGCCGTCCGGAAAAGTTCGAAAAGGGAAAGCAGTTAGCCTCGTACACGTCCAAAACGGCATCGCTCAATCACAAAATCAGCCTTGCCTCGCTTGCCGAAGTTCCTTCGGGCTGGTATCGCGTCGATATTAAGGCGAAAGACGGCGAAGGCACGGAGGCTGAATACGAAAACTTCGTCCAGCTTGCCGGAAATCCAGTATCGGAAACATCGAAAACATCGAAAACGCCCGTTCCGCCCGTCATTCGCAACATGTCCGACTGGCTGACGACAGTGAAAAGTTCCGGAGAACCGGGTGAATATGCCGAGTTCTGGGCTGGAGGCAGCAGGGAGAAATCATATATCTACTGTGATATTATTCACAAATACCATGTTGTAGAGCGCAAAAGCATCGTCGCGGAGGCGGGCGCTCCGGAGCATATCCTTATCCCCATAAAGGAGGAATA
>JAIRZR010000323.1 GCA_031267155.1 Prevotellaceae bacterium
TGATATAGTGATTATATGTAATTTTCGAAAGATATTTATTATCTTTCGCGCGCGTATTATATAATAGGTGTGTGTGTGTGTGTGTGTGTGTGTGTGTGTGTGTGTACAAAAATCGTGCCAAAGTATTCAAATACCTCATTTACCAGGAGGTTATCCTTTAAATCTTTGAAGCCGCAATATGAGGTTAAACAAACCATACACTTAAATTTAATACCATAAAAAATATCTACATAAGTGCGGCAAAGGTAAATAAAAAAATAATACCATGAACAAAAATATTGCAAGAATGTTAAATAAAGTTTTTATGTGATTGTAGGACTTGTGATTAGTTTCGTAAACTTTTTTTTGTCTGAAACAGGATTTTCAGGATTTCAGGATTAATCAGGATTGCTGGCGCAAGCAATAATTCTGCTATTAGCACACAGATAACACAGATTTAATGGATAAACACAGATTATATTTATCTGCGAAAATCTGTCTAATCTGTGTCATCTGCGTGCTTTTGAGACAGCCTCCAGTACGGATATGCGTCGACATAATCCGCAAAGCATCGCGTCCCATCCCTTATCTCCTTTTCGCCTCCAGAGCCTTTTCCCATTCCCAGGCTGTTTTAAGCATATCTTCGGTAGACGTTTCTGCTTTCCAGCCCAGTTCTTTATTGGCAAAAGCGGGTTCAGCCCAGACCTTTTCGACGTCTCCCTCGCGGCGGGCTACGATTGTTCTGTTAACCTTCACCTTAGTTGCCTTTTCGAACGCGTCGAGTATTTCCAGCACCGACAAGCCCTTGCCTGTTCCCAGATTGAAGAACTCCACTCCCTGCCTGTTCCTGTTTTTCAGAAGGCGTTCTACCGCAAGAACATGCGCCTTTGCCAGGTCCACGACCCAGATATAATCGCGGATAGCCGAACCGTCGGGAGTATTGTAATCGTCGCCGAAAACCCTCAGACATTCGCGGATGCCGATTGCCGTCTGGGTAACAAAAGGGATAAGGTTATTCGGCGTTCCGTTGGGCAATTCGCCTATGGCGGCGGAAGGATGTGCGCCCACAGGATTGAAGTAGCGCAAAGCTATACATTTCAGACGCCTGTCGGCATGTATCGTATCCCTTATGATTTCCTCGGCGATTTGTTTTGTATTGCCGTATGGCGAGTTTGCCGGTTTCACGGGAGCATCTTCCGTAACGGGCAATACGTCAGGCTGTCCATAGACAGTGCAGGAGGAGGAAAAGACCAGATTTCGGGCATTTTCTTCTCCCATCAGCTCGAGAATATTCAGGAGCGAGACCAGATTGTTTTTATAATACATCAACGGTTTTTCCACCGATTCTCCAACCGCCTTGTATGCGGCAAAATGAATTATCGCTTCTATGCCGGGGTATTTTTTGAAGACCTCAGCCAGAGCCTTTCTGTCGCAGCAGTCAAGCTTTTCGAAAGCCGGTTTTTTCCCTGTTATCGAGGCTATGCCCTCAAGCACATCCATTGAGGAGTTCGACAGATTGTCAACAATAATCACTTCGCAGCCATTATTTTGCAGTTCAACTACAGTGTGGGAACCAATATAACCTGTTCCTCCGGTAACTAAAATTTTACTCATTAATTTATTATATTTTACTTTATTAAACGATTCAGCAGGCGGGCTAAAGATGCGCCTTCCAGTCCGCGCCCCACGATTTTTTTGTCCTTATCCAGTACATATATCTGCGGAACGGAGTATATGCTGTATGCGATCCTGAAATTGTTTTCGTTTGCCGGATCCCAGGCATTTATCCAGTCCGTTAACTGATTTTTGGAAACAAATTCCATCCATTCCTTCCTGTTGCTGTATGTATATACGCAAAATCCCGCCAAACCCCTGTCTTTATATTTCTGGAAAACTTTGTACACGGCAGGAATTTCCTTCCTGCAGTGCGAACACATGGCGTCGAAAAAACACAGCAGAACATACGGCGAATCAATGTCGTAGAGCGATTCGGCGCCTCCGGCGATGGTTTCCATCTTGAGTTCCGCGGCTTTTTTCCCGATCAGGGTTTCCCTGTTTCTGCTGGCATAGTCGGTGATATCTTTTATGAACTTTTCATCTTCGATATTCACTTTGCCTGCGAGATAATAACTGTCAATAATGTGTACAGCAATGTTTTCCGTACCCGTTATGTACGAATCGCCGCTGCCGTCGGCAAGATTGAGATACCTGTCGAAAATGTAGCCTGCGAGAAATTTCGTCATCGAAGTGTCGCCCGCCGCTTTCGAAAGTACAAAATCGACAGCCTGTATGATGCTGTCGTGAAACTGTATAACGATATTGTCGAAATACCTGTCTATGGAAGGAACAAGCAGCGGCGTGTTTTGCATCCGTTTATCCGTCAAATTCAATTTATCCCAATAGTGTTTTCTGTAAAAATCATCATCGGGAATCCCGCCTTTTTCCGGATGCGCCGGATTCATTGCCATCGCTACCGATTCCAGGAGGCTGCCCGGAAATTTTGCCTTTATTTCAGTTTCCATCATATCTGCCTGCGCCGTCATGGATTCGATTTCCGCATCCGCCGGGGGATTTCCGTTTTTTGCATTATCAGTCAAGTCTTTTTCCCTTTTTTGCTTTTTGACAATAAAACGGGAATATGCGGCAAAAGTTTCGTTTTCGGGAGAATTTTTAAACGACAGGGTTTCGGAATACCTGTCTTTCGTCGCCGATATGGCAAACTTTTGATTTACCGTATCGGAAATCAGAAAGTCGAATATGTTTTTTTTCCCCGATATAATCGTGTACATGCCGGGAACAAGCGGCTTGCTGCCGGAAAACCTTACTTTTCCATTTTTATCCGTTGCAAGCGTGTCTATCGGATACGTATTTTTCCCGGCATATCTGCCGAGTACAATATTTCTGTTTTTCTCGCCGGCGATTGTCAGTTCAATATTATACGACGCATTTTTTCCGGATACCGTCACAGAAGACGGGGAAACCGGACGGACGGAAGAACATGCCGTAACAGACAGCAGACCAGTCAGGAAAAACAAAAACCTGTTTGTCATTTTTTTATCAAGTGATGCAGCAGCTGGGCGAGGGACCGGCTTTCCAGACCGCGTCCCACTATTTTTCTGTCCCTGTCGAGCACATATACCTGCGGAACGGAATATACGCTGTATGCAGTCCTGAAATCGTTTTCGTCGTTTGGATCCCATACATTGATCCAGTCCGTCATCTGGTTTTTGGAAACAAATTCCACCCAGTCGTTTTTATTTTTTTGAGTATATACGCAAAATCCCGTCAGTCCCCGGTCTTTAAATTCCTGGAAAATTTTATATATCCTGGGCATTTCCTCCTTGCAGTGACTGCACGAAGATTCGTAGAAACAGACCAGAATATATGGAGAATCAATGTCATACAGCGATTCGGCGCTTCCGCCGATGGTCTCCATTTTGAGGTCGCCGGCTTTTTTGCCGATCAGGGTTTCCCTGTTTTTATTGAGATATTCGGTGATATTTTTATTGAATTTTTCATCCCTGACACTCACTTTACCCGACAGATAATAATTCTCAATGATATGGACAACAACGTTTTCCATTCCCATTATTTTCGAACTCACGTACTGGTTGAAAATATGACCCGTGAGAAACCTCATCATCGCAGTATCGCTTTCGGCTTTTGACAGAACAAGATCGACAGCGCGTATGATGGTGTCGGGAATCTGCAGAACCATGTTTTTAAAGTAATTGTCGATGGCGGGAATAAGGATTGGCGTGTTCTGCATCCGTCTGTCCGTTAAGGTAAGCCTGTCCCAGTAGTGTGTTTTGTAAAACTCGAACAGATAGCGGCGTGCACTGTCGGGCGATTCCTGGACTTCGCTTTTGTCGGGCTGGATGGGATTCATCGATATTGCCACCGATTCCAGTAAGCTGCCCGGGAATTTCGCTTTTATTTCCGCCACTTTTTCGTCTGTTTGCTCTGCCATCAATTTGATTTCCCTGTCTACTGATTCGGACGGTTTTTTGTCCGAAGTCTTGTTGGCAATTTCGGCTTCCCTCTTTTGCCTTTTGATAAGGAAACGGGAATAGTCGGCAAAAGCTTCGTTTTCGGGAGAATTTTTAAACGATAAGGTTTCGAGATACTTGCCTTTTGTTGTTGATATGGCAAATTTCTGGTTTACCGTATCGGAGATTAAAAAATCCAGTATCTGTCCTCCGTCTATTGCAATCAGATACATCCCCGGCACAAGCGGTCTGTTACCCGTAAACACGGCTTTCCCGTTTTTGTCTATTGTGGCTGTATCGATCGAATATTTTCCTGTTCCGTAATGCATTACAAGAAGCGCATCCCTGTTTTTTTCACCCTTAATGGCAAAATCAATTGTGTAAGCCTGTGCATGTAAAGCTGAAACAAGTGTCAGATCGTGGCTCAAATTTACCGAAGCGCATGACCCAAATAGCAAACTCACTAAAAACGTTAATATCCTGTTCATCTGTATATTATTTTAAAAATTAACTTCCGGTGATTCTCAGTTTTTCCATATATTCTTTTACTGCTTCCACATCAGACGGGTCGGGAGCCCACGGCGCTGTATTGTCGGGAGTTAAAGGGGCATAAGGTCCTTTTTTTACTTCGTAAACAACGGTGTCCGGTTCCAGAACAATGAGCGAATGCCAGACTCCCGCTTCTATTTCCATGCCGTAAACCTCCTTTTCCGGCGATATTTCCGTAGATGAAACGACGGAGCCGTCCCCGTCGAATATTATGATAAGCACGCTTCCCCTGAGAACCAGAAAAATCTCTTCTTTATCGGGATTTTTATGACGGTGAGGGGGAAAATAACTTCCCGGTTCCATTGCATTCAACAGTCTGTTCAGAGGATCGTCCAATTGCTGATGGAAATTGAAGTTCATTCTTAGCCTCCGGCTGTTGAGCGCCTGTTCCGAGACCGAGTCAAGCAATGCCTTGTCTATTACAGTCATAAATAATCTACTTCTGCAAGGGCTTTTCAGAGTTTTTCTTCAGCATGTGACAGTTACCGTTAAATACAGCGCCTACTTCTATCAGCAGTTTGCTTGTTGTAATTTCTCCGTCGATAACGGCTGTAGATTTGAGCGAAAGCAGTCCTTCGGTCGAAACCGTTCCATCAATATGTCCGCTTATTTCCATGTTTTTGGAAACAATTTCTCCCTTGATATAACCTTTTTCTCCAACGATTATCTTACCTTCACACTGAACGTTGCCTTCAATTTTGCCGTCAATTCTGAAGTCGGTAAAAGACTTCACGGTACCTTTTATCTCCGTGCCTTCACAGATTCGATTCACATTACCCGATATTTGGGTTTCTTCAACAGTATTATTCCTACTCATAATTCACAATATTTTCGCGCAAAGTTAGAAATAATATGAATACCGGAAATATATAAATGCATATTTTTTGAATAAAGCATATTTTTTGACGTTTTTTAATAATCATTTTTATCGGACAGGGGGTTCATCTCCTGATGATAACCCGTTTATCTGTAAAAAAATAAGGACGGTTTTCATCCGGTATTGTATTTTCCATTACTTTTGCACAATTTAATATTTCAAGTTTGTGAAAACAGTGATTATTGTCGCCGGAGGACGCGGCAAACGGATGGGAAACAATATTCCGAAACAGTTTCTGGAACTGCACGGCACGCCGGTTATTTTGCTGAGCATGCGGCGCTTTTACGATTATGACAGTAATATAAGGATAATTCTGGCGCTTCCGGCAGACGAAATCGAAACCTGGGAAGCTATCAAGTCCCGTGTGACCGGCGTCCCTCCGCACACAGTTGTCGAAGGTGGCGCGGAACGTTTTTTCTCGGTAAAAAACGCGCTTGCATGCGTGGGAAAGGGCGAAACGGTTGCTGTACACGATGGCGTGCGCCCCTTTGTGTCGCTGGAAACCATCAGCCGCTGTTTCGACAGGGCGGAACAGTGCGGCGCGGCTATTCCGGTTATTGCCCTGAACGAATCGATAAGGTTTTTCGAAAACGACGGGAAAAGTGTTTCGGTAAGCAGGGAAAAATACAGGACAGTACAGACGCCGCAAGTATTTAATTCGGAAATACTTTTACGCGCATACGAACAGCCATACTCGAAAGATTTTACCGACGACGCTTCGGTAGTCGAGAAATCCGGATACCCTGTCTCATCGGTCGAGGGTAATGTCGAAAATATCAAGCTGACCACGCCTCTGGATATGGAAATAGCGAAAATTCTGATGACTGTATGAAGCAGGATTCACAGGATCTTACCTGTGCGGAATGAATACAGGTAAAGTAAAGCATTATTGTTTAACAACGTATGACGATGTTTTTAATATAACAGCAAAAATCATATACAATAGATTTTTATAAAATACGGTAAAAAAAGAAACGGTATGGATACGGACAAAAAGACACGCGGGCGATGTTCCCGCAGCGACGATTTGCTGACCGTCACCGTGCAGATTCTCAAGGACGAGGTCGTCCCGGCACGGCTCGTCATCCGCAACTTCAGCTCCCTTCAGCCGCTCGACTTGTCCATCATCCGAATTATGTAATAAAAAATAGTTACTTTTGCCGATTATTACGAAACAAAATTTTAAGGGTTTCACAAGTTTGTATATTGACAGAAAGCAATGACACAGTTATTTTCAAAAACAAAAATAAAGGAATTACTCGGTTTATTAAATGCAGGTTCGAATATTGCGATCGTTACACACGTCAATCCTGACGGCGATGCAATCGGTTCTGCAATTGCATGGAGCAACTTCCTGAAAGAAAAAGGCATCAGTTCGACCATAATTGTACCGAACCATTTTCCCGATTTCCTGAAATGGATTAAGGGGAGCGAGGATATCCTCGTGCATTTCAATCAGAAAGACAGATGCGAGAGGATACTGAAACAGTCCGATCTTCTGTTCTGCTGTGATTTTAACAGGCTTTCGCGACTGGACGCCCTGGGCGAATTTATAGAAACGCTGGACGCAAAGAAAGTGCTGATAGATCATCATATCGGCGTTGAAGAAAAGGACTTCAGCATGGTGTTTTCCAAAGTGCCGATAAGCAGCACATGCGAAATAGTTTACCGGATAATACGTCAAATCACGGGGAAAAAGCATGTTTCGCCACAAATTGCAGAGCCTTTGTACGCCGGCATCATGACCGATACCGGCGCTTATACCCACAGCTGTTCGCCGGAACTGTTCCGCATTGTCGCCGACCTGATGGAATCCGGAATAAGCAGGGAGAAAATACATTCGGAAGTTTACAGCAGCTTTTCCGTCAACAGGATGCGGCTAATGGGATACTGCATCAACAGGATAGAAGTGCTGCCCGAATACAGGACTGCATATATCTCGCTCACAAGGGAAGAACTGGAAAAATTCCAGTTTGAACCCGGCGACACCGAAGGCTTTGTAAATATACCTCTAAACATAAGGGATGTTGTGCTTTCCGTTTTCTTTACCGAAAGCAGGGAAGGCTTCATAAAACTGTCTCTCAGGTCTGTCGGAGAATTTTCTGTTGACGGCATGTCTCGGAAATACTTCAATGGCGGCGGGCACAGGAACGCATCGGGAGGGAAAAGTTTTGTCTCGCTGGACGAAACCGTTTCGTTTTTCAAGTCCATCCTGCCGGAATTTAAAGACGAACTGGCTGCGGCTGAAAATTAAAAGAAGCTGGAATTACTTTATTGTATCAAGAAAACCGGCGGGCCGGGCATCGCTTTTCTTTCTGTTGATTTCATATTCATATATAAGACTGCTTATATTTTTCATAAAGTACAGGCCTGTTTTTTCGTATTCATAGTATTCTTCTCCAAATATATCGGCTCTGTTGCACTTGAGCGCCACAGTCAGCAGAAAATCCACTCCGTTTTTTGTATCAAGTATATATGCATTGTCAATCATGAATCCCATGTCCTTTCCCGGATTGTTGAATATCCTTATCGAAGGGTCATTCAGCCTGTCGTTCATAATGTAGTTGAAACTGCTGTCGTTGACCATCATCTGCCTGAACAGAAAAGCACAGTCGTCTTCGGAAAGCCTGAGCCTGTTTTTGTGCTCTCCGGGGAACGCCAGCATTTTCATAAAGCCGTGCATGTCTTCGACTGTGAACTTGTCATGAGCGGAAAAATCCATGGCGGAATCGACAACAGCGCCGTCCCTGACAAATCCTTTGCCCAGAAGTATCTTTGCCCTGTTCGAATAATAATCGTCCGGATTGTACTCTCCCTTTTTCACATAAATGCTGTAAAACGGGATAGTCGTTGGATGGCGTTTCAGGTATATTATATCTATATAATAGCCTTTTATGTCGGTACGGAAAAAGGTTACATTGTTCGACTGCCGCGAGTCTCCGCCGGCATGATTAAATTTGTTTAAAAACCATGAATTGCCAAAGCCGAGACTGTGCATGCGCTCGTTATAGTAGCGCTGGTTCAGAAAGTCATAACAGGAATTGTATGAACGCCTGTCGCCCGAAACAAACATGTTTTTTATAAAATTCGAGAACGAAACATAATTGTTTTCCGACGAGGCGTCATGATAAATAATTATTTCCTGGGTGAGGGCATTATCGATTTTCACATACCTGTCCCGGTTAATGTCGTATTCTTTCGACAGGTCATTGATTTTTTCCAGAGCAAGCGCCGCCGCCGGCAGAAACACCGTGCTGGACGGATAAAAGTATTTATTTTTATCAACATTATAGTGATAGTCAATAAAGTTTATTCTGTTTTTCTTCCTGTTTATCTGGGTATAAATTATCTGTATGTCATACATGCCGGGGTTTTTCAGGATGCTGTCGAATATTTTTTCCTTTTTGAGCAGTTTGGGAAGCAGTCTGGTATTCTTTTCCTGTGCCTGAGCAAAAAGATGTCCCTGCATGAAACAGAAAAGCATTATCCCAAGTACAGGTTTGTTCAAAATATTCAAAATATTACTCATACCACAAATTTAGACGTGCAAAGGTAACGAAAATAATTCGATACATGCAAATATTTTTCCTCCGGGGTGTACGGAGAACTTTGCAGGATTTACCTGTCAGCCCGGATTTTCCCGATTACGGACATGATTTTTTCAATAATCATTGAGGGACTTATCTCCCTCATGCAGGCATATTGAGAATCGGTAAGATAGCATTTTTTATTTCCATACACGGAGCACGGCCTGCATGCTTTGTCAAGCTGCACGATATTTTCGGGCGACTGTCCCCAGCCGGTAAATCCTGTGTACGGATGCGTTGCTCCCCAGACAGATACAACGGTTGTCCCCATAAGGGAAGCGAGATGCATATTTGCCGAATCCATTGACAGCATCAGAGTTAATTTGCTGATCAGCTGCAGTTCTTCCTTAAAGGACAGTCTGCCGGCAACCGAAACGCAATGGGGAAATTTGCTTTCCCATTCCTGAAGCTGCAGTTTTTCATTGCCCCTGCCGCCGAAAAGGAAGATGTTAAAGCCCTTGAACGAAAGGTAATCCAGCACTTCCACCATTTTTTCGAGCGGATATATCTTGCCCTGATGAGCCGCAAACGGCGCAATACCAATGCATACCTGGTTATTTTCATCAGGCAGTATTGCAGAAACCCTGTCCGAAATATCGGTACTGACTTCACAGATGGTTTTGAAATCGGGCTCAAGCTCGAATCCGGCTGTTTTAAACACGTCGGCATAGCGCTCTATCGTGGTTTTCAGGGGTTTCATGACTTTGTTTTTCTTTCGGGTCAGCGCTCTTTTGTCTTTCCGTCCCTTGTTCATGACAAATACTTTTGTTCCGCTGATATAGCGGAAAAAAAATCGCAGTATATTGCTTCTGAGCACATCGTGCAAGTCTATGACAAGATCGAACCGTTCCTTTTTCAGGATTTTAAACAGCGCATACAGCCCCCTCAAACCCTCGTAGTGCCTTAATTCTATGCCGATAAAATGTATTTTTGCAGAACTGAAGAAAGCCCCGAAACTTTTCTGCGACAGCACCGATAATTTTACTCCCGGATATTCCCTTATAAAAGAATACAGTACAGGCGCTGTCATTGCAACATCGCCCATCGCGGAAAGGCGGATTACAAGAATTTTCAGTACTTCGTTCTGTCGATATTTCTTTTTCCCAAAAAGCATGTCTGTCAATTTTTAACGGTTGAAATAAAAATATCGTTCATTGTCGGTATTGATTCGCTGTATTCAACAACTTCTGCTAGGGGAAGAATTGCCGACAACAGTCTGTTTCCGTTTTCGGAGCGTACTTTTATTTCGGTGATACTGTGCCTTTCTTTCGACTGTTCAAGCAGTTCGTGTTCCGGCGAAATCACGGAATCCAGATTTTCTATCGAACCCCTGAACGCAATTTTATACACGTTGGAACCGTAGCTGCGCCTTATTTCGCCGATATTTCCCCTGAGCACGCACTGCGCTTTGTTAATCAGGGCAATATCATCGCAAAGCTCTTCTACCGAAGCCATGTTGTGGGTGGAAAATATTATTGAGGAACCTTTGTCCCTGAGCCTCAGTATCTCATTTTTCAACAGCTGGGTATTGAGGGGATCGAATCCGCTGAACGGTTCGTCGAATATCAGCAGTTCCGGTTCATGTATCACAGTAACAATAAACTGTATTTTCTGAGCCATCCCTTTCGACAGTTCTTCGATTTTTTTATTCCACCAGGCATGTATTTCCAGTTTATTGAACCATATCTTGAGGCGCGAAAGAGCTTCCCTGTGCGGGAGCCCTTTTAATTGAGCAAGATACAAAGCATGTTCGCCCACTTTCATTTTTTTGTAAAGACCGCGTTCTTCGGGCATGTAGCCGATGTCTGTAATGTCGCCGGACTGCATGGGTCTGCCCCTGAACAGCACCGAACCCGAATCCGGAGCGGTGATTCTGTTAATAATCCGTATAAGAGTCGTTTTGCCGGCTCCGTTTGGACCCAGTAAGCCAAAAATGCTTCCCTTTTTCACCGATATGCTCACTCTGTCCAAAGCCAGATGATTCGCATACTGTTTAACAAGTTCATTTGTTTCAAGTATATACATAATTATTCATATATAAGTAAATATTACATATCGTTTCATGATACTGTTACTTTTATTTTAAGATGCAAAGATAAGGCATATTTATTACATAAGCCGAATTTCATTCGAGATGCCATGAAAAAAACTGAAAAAGCAATGTGACGTGTTCAAGCTGTTTCATGTCTTACTGTAAATCCAAAATCTCCATCCGGCAACCGGGCTGTCTTCCCGAAAACGCGATGCCAAGAAGAAGTATTTTGCCGGAATATTTGTTGTAATACCGACGTTCGTGTATCTGTGCCAGCGCATCCTTGAGCAGTGTGCCGATTTTCTTTTTGGCATGAAATTTGATTTCGGCGACAACGGTCAGTCCGGGCTGTTCCCAGACAAGGTCGGAGCTTCCGAGGTTATTATGCTCTTCTGCCCGTATATTGAACCCGGTCAGTCGCATCCACATCAGTATTAAAGAATCGTAATAATGTTCCTGAGGAATGTGAATATCGTAGGGAACGGTGGC
>JAIRZR010000459.1 GCA_031267155.1 Prevotellaceae bacterium
TCAGGAAGGACAAATTTGGGACACGGTAGCCGGTATAGGGCAGCTTGAAACTAATGGGGACTTTTTAGACACCCTCTGACGGAGCTTGGAGGGTTTGCTCCGAGCTGCGCTTCGCTTGTACGGGGTTATCAAAATTGGACGCCTACGGCGTCAAAAAACACGAAGCATCTCCACATTTTTATATCACAATTTTAGCCCGCACACAGTATAAATAACTATGCAACAGGAAAATGATTTAAGAGGCTTGGCAAAGACAATATCCTGCGCACAGTCAGTGTACAAAAAAATATAGTAAAGTTATGTGTCGAACCTATTTAAGCGAGTACCGGTTTCCGGGCAGGACTGTCACAATTTCTGCCAGTTCCATATTCAGCAGAAAAGTAGACAGTTCGGGAAATGGAATACCTGTTTCCCGAATGATAGCGTCAACGGATTCCGATTCACTGTTTTTCAGGAAATTCAATATCGTTTGTTCCGGTTCGGTGAGGTTCACAAATTCTATCTGTTTTTGAACGGGTTTCGATTTTGTCGACCAGTTCATCTGATATTCCAGGTCTTCCACAGATTCGAGCAATGCCGCCCTGTTTGACTTTATCAGGTTATTACATCCCTGCGAATGTTCGTCGCCGACCCTTCCGGGAAAAGCCATCACGTCTCTGCTGTAGGAATTTGCGATATTTGCAGTCAGTAAAGCTCCGCCTTTTATGGACGATTCGACAATTACTGTAACGTCGGCCAGACCTGCAATTATACGGTTTCTACTGACAAAATTACCCTGAGCAATTACAGTATTTGTAGCAAATTCGGAGACGAGCGCACCCTGTTTTTCTATCTGGCGGGCAATGTTTTCGTGCGATGCGGGATATATTTTATTCAAAGGCGTACCCATAACGGCGACAGTGTCGAGACCGTTGGACAAAGCCGCATTATGGGCGCACACATCAATTCCGTACGCCAGACCGCTTACAATCAGGGGACGGTGTCCCTTTTCCGCAAGTTCGGCAATGAATTTTTTGCACAGGGACAAGCCGTAATTCGACGCCTTGCGGGTTCCGACAATACTGATAATTCTGGGATTGTTCAGATCTGCATTTCCTTTAACAAAAAGAACTGCAGGAGCGTCGTCGCACTGATTCAGTTTATACGGATAATCGTCATCGGTATAAAAAATCGCCCTGATATTGTTCGAATTGACAAACCGGACTTCTTTCTCCGCCTGTTCCAGAATTTTATCCCTGTTCCAGTCTCTGATTATATTTGCATTCAGAACACTTTCGAGCTTTCTGCGCGGAGCCTCGAAAACTGCCTGCGGCGAACCGAAAGCCGCCATAAGTTTTTTAACGGTAACGCCTCCGACTCCGGCAATCATCGTCAAGGCAATCCTGTATAGCAAATCATTGGACATAAGAATTTATTCACTTGTATTATTGCACCATGCTTCCACGACATTAATGGCATAATCGCCAAGTTTTTCACATTCGGCAATCAAATCCATGTAAATCACTCCCACGGTATAATCGTATTTTTTCGAATTGACGTCTTCGATATTGTGCATCTTGAGCTTGTTCCTCAAAGTATTGATTTCGTGTTCCAGATTAATGGATATATCCATATCCGTTTTTTGTGGAGTTTCGATTTCAAGCACTTCAATCATTCTGTCAAGCGCTTTGGTAATCAGTTCGAACATTGTTTCGACATGTTCGTCAAGCTCGGGAGTGAATTTTTCAGCATTTTCATTCTTCCGGTTTATGGTTCTCGCCATGTTGTACATCGAATCGCCGACGCTTTCGATTTCCGTTATGACGCGCAGAATATCCCGGATCATCTCCTTGCTTGCGGCGCTCAAACGTCCTTCGGAGACTTTCCGGAGATAGTTTCCTATTTCGACTTCCATCCTGTCGCTGATATTCTCGTATTTCTCTATCCGTCCGAAGGTTTTCAGGAAATTTTTCTCACTTTTCTCGTAATACAAATCCTTGCACATATCCGACATGCGTTTCATGCGCTCGGCATACACCAGCGTCTCCCTTTTTGCCTGCAGGATTGAGAGTTCGCCTGTCGTCAATATGCCTGCTGAAATATGTTTAAGCTGAAATTCTTCGTCCTGTTTCCTGCCTTTGATGAGTTTGGTGCATATTTTTACATAAACATTAACGAACCAGATCATCATCGTAACATTTATTATGTTGAACATCGAGTGGAACAGCGAAAGGGAATAGGATACGGCAGTCTGTAAACTGATATATTCCGTCCGCAGCGCCTCAAGTTCCGACGAAAGGCTTCCACCGCTGCTAATGGCAGATATTGTTTCGGGACTCATGCCTGCCAGGAATGCTGTAAGCCGGTGTGGTTCACCCGGTCCGATATTCGACACTATTGACGCTATCATTTTCGTAAACGGATAAAACAGAACCAAAGCCCATATAACGCCGAACACGTTGAACATGAAGTGCGCGAAGGCAGCCCGTTTGGCTGAGACATTGGCAGACAGCGCCGCAAGATTGGCTGTGATGGTTGTGCCTATATTTTCGCCCAGAATGGTGGCACATGCTATTTCGAACGAAATCCAGCCCTGGCTGCACATTACAAGCGTAATGGCAACCGTCGCGCTTGACGACTGCACAACTATGGTCAACACGGTTCCTATAAGTACAAACAGCAGAATTGAAGCATATCCCATGTCCGAATAGCCATGCAGAAAGGCGAGCATGTCCGGATTGTTCTGGATGTCGGGGACATTGGTTTTCAGAAACTCCAGACCCATGAAAAGAAAGGCAAAACCCATTATAAATTCCGCCAGAGACTGGTTGCGGCTACGTTTCGAAAACATCAGGGGTATGGCAAAAGCTATGATCGGCAGTACCATGACAGCTATGTCAACCTTGAATCCGAAAAGGGAAATCAGCCAGGCGGTTACGGTAGTTCCAATATTTGCTCCCATTATTACGCTGACGGACTGTGCCAGGGTGAGAATCTTTGCATTTACAAAACTGACAACCATTACGGTAGTCGCCGACGAAGACTGAATCAGCGCCGTTATCAGTACTCCGGTAAAAATACCCATAAAACGGTTCGCGGTCATGGCGGACAGAATGCTCCTGAGTTTGTTGCCTGCAATCTTTTGCAGCCCTTCGCTCATTATCTTCATTCCATACAGAAACATGCCCAGCGAGCCGAGCAGTTTCAAAAGATCAAACAGTGTATAATTCATATAGTTTGCATATTACTTTTATAACGATTTTTCCCTTATTCATCCGGAAAATTTCGGTGCAAAGATATAAAGGAATTACAATTTGTTTAACAAATTGCGTCAAAATTGTTTCGAAAAACGATAATAAATTGAATGCCTTGTTAATATGATGTACAATAAAT
>JAIRZR010000347.1 GCA_031267155.1 Prevotellaceae bacterium
TATCAATAGAAAACCGTTTATTTCCCGTCACAAGCCTTTTAAGGCTTGCACGCGATAGCAAGTGGTGAAATTGTTTACCGCACTCTCATCTAAATTACAAAATGTCCCGATATTCAACCTGCGGTTGATTCAAGCCCTAACGGGGTTGTGGTGTGTGTGTTTTGGACTGTTTCTATTGATATGGATGCCCTGACGGGCAATTGGACATGGCAATTAAATTTGTAAACACAGTAAAGCAATCCAGAAAAGCCTATTAATGTGCTACTTACGAAAGCGTCATTATAAGGAACGAAGCAATCCAGAAAATTCACATTGTTATATGTTATTAATTTTTCTTCCCTTAGCATGTTTTTGTTTTTTTTGACTGAGAGATGTATGAGAAAATCCCGTATAGCAAGCCGGCAAAGATCTGAAATTTGTCGAAAATTATCACATTCATCATGCAATATTCAAAAAAATGAATAGCTTTGTACTGTATTTAGAAATATTATTTTGAGATTATGAGACTTATTATTCAACCTGACTACAAGGGCATTTCGCAATGGGCAGCAAACTATATAGTGTCCAAAATCAACGCTTTTTCTCCAACAAAAGATAATCCGTTTGTACTGGGATTGCCTACCGGTTCTTCGCCATTGGGCGTTTATACGGAACTGGTGGAGCTTTTCAAAAAAGGCAAAATATCGTTTGAAAATGTTGTAACTTTCAATATGGATGAGTATGTCGGCATACCCGAAGACCATCCGGAAAGTTATCACAGTTTTATGCACAGCAATTTTTTCAAGCATGTGGATATTCGTCCCGAAAACATCAATATCCTTAACGGAAACGAGGCAAATCTCATTGCCGAATGTGAGCGGTACGAAAATAAAATCAAGAGTTACGGCAAGATACACCTGTTTATGGGAGGTGTGGGAGTCGACGGGCATATAGCTTTCAACGAGCCGGGTTCTTCGCTGTCGTCGCGAACGAGAATCAAGACGCTTACAAAGGATACGATCATTGCCAATTCCCGGTTTTTCGGCAACGATGTGAGTTCTGTTCCAAAAATGGCTTTAACGGTAGGGGTGGGGACAATCATGGATTCCGAAGAAATCCTGATTATTGCAAACGGTCATAACAAAGCTTTAGCCCTGCAGCATGCAATCGAAGGTTCCATAAACCATATATGGACAATCAGCGCATTACAGGTTCATCCCAAGGGAATAATTGTGTGCGACGAAGCGGCTACGGTCGAATTAAAAGTAGGAACTGTAAATTATTTTAAGGATATTGAAAATATCGAATCTAGAAAATATTGAGCTTACCGACTGGGCTTCAGGAGGTAAAGCCATCGCCAAAGTTGATGATATGGTGATTTTCGTAGAGAACGCCATCCCGGGCGATATCGTTAATATGAGAATATCCCGGAAAAAAAACTATGCCGAAGGCTATGTTACAGAGATAGTTCGTCCCTCGCCAATGTCGCAGGAACCATTCTGCTCTCATTTCAACGACTGTGGAGGATGTGTAAGTCAAAGAATTCCATACAGCGAGCAGCTTAAATACAAGGAACAGCAGGTAAAAGACCAGTTGCAGCGCATAGGCGGAATCGGATCTCCTTTGGTAAGAGCCATTTTGCCTTCGGAAAAGACAGTATTTTACAGAAACAAGCTGGAATTTACTTTTTCGAATAAAAGATGGCTGACAAAAGCGGAGATTGGCAATAATCACGATATAGATACCAATGCTCTGGGATTCCACATATCCGGACGTTTCGACAAGGTGCTGGACATAGAAAAATGCTGGCTTCAAAAATCCCCTTCAAACGAAATAAGGCTACAGTCCAAAGCATACGCTTTAAGCAGAGGATATGATTTTTTTGACGTCAAAACCAAGACGGGCTTTCTTAGAAATCTGATTATAAGGACTTCTACAATCGGGGAACTTATGGTGACGGTAGTATTCGGCTACGATAAGGAAGAACTCCGGACTGATTTTATGGAAATGCTGAAGGAGCGCTTCGATATAACTTCGCTGAACTATGTCGTTAATATAAAGGGAAATGACAGTATCAACGACTTAGACGTAACATCTTATTCGGGAAAACCGTATATCGAAGAAAAAATGGAGGATTTGATTTTCCGCATAGGTCCAAAATCTTTTTACCAGACAAATTCGGAACAGGCATACAATCTGTACAGTATCGTCCGGAAATATGCCGATCTCAAAGGCGTTGAAACAGTTTACGATTTATATACCGGAACGGGTACCATTGCTGTTTTCCTTGCAGGACATTCAAAGAAAGTCGTTGGAATAGAATATGTTCCCGAAGCCATAGAAGATGCAAAAATAAATTCCGCAGTGAACGGAACTGACAATACATCATTTTATTCGGGAGATATAAAAGATGTTCTGGACATGGATTTCATACAGGCTAACGGCGTCCCGGACACAGTAATACTCGATCCTCCAAGAGCGGGACTGCATCCATCCATTCCGAAAATACTGCTGGAAGCTGCTCCCGAAAAAATAATATACGTCAGTTGCAATCCCGCCACACAGGCGAGAGATATAGCCATGCTCGCAGAACAGTATGAATTTATTGAATGTCAGCCTGTTGATATGTTCCCTCACACTTACCATGTTGAAAACGTTGCATTTTTAAGAAAATTTCACACAATTTAATACTTTATGATTAAATTTTGAATTATATTTGCAGAATTATATTTGTGTATGAAAAGGATTAGTAAATTGGTTTATTGTGTATTAGCAGTTTCTATACTGTGCGTAGGGAACGTGTTTTCAACTCCTGACGAGGATCCTGTGGCCTCTAAAAAAGCAAAAAAAACTATTTCTGTCATTGCAAAAGTTGCAGATAGCGATAATGATAATGTGCCGGATAGTGAAGATGAATGTCCCAATATCCCCGGTCCCGCGGCGACAAAAGGCTGTCCCGATACCGACGGCGACGGAATTCCTGACCATCAGGATGTCTGTCCTACAGTTTTTGGTCTTGCCCAATACAACGGTTGTCCCGATAGCGATCAGGATGGAATCCCTGATAATAAAGATGTATGTCCTTACGAAGCGGGGGAGGCCTCAAATAACGGATGTCCTCTGAAAGTGAGAGACAGTATTAATGTCGCTAAAGGGACAAAAGTGATTGATTCTATCAATCTTGACGAAGAACGTGATTTACAGATTATGCGCTATGAACGATATGCTGCCGAACGGGAAATCCGGCGACGGGAATATCTTGCTATGCTCGCAAACAACAGTAAGTCCGTTGATTCCGAACCGTCTTCCAGCGGCAAGATTCAAGTCGATCCCGATAAAAGCAGCAATGCTGAAAGTAATGTTGAAGACAATACGGTAAAAGAGGAAGTTGTCAATACTACAGCTGCAACTCCGACAAATCCCTTGATTTCTCTTTCAACTGTGAAAATCGACAATGCAATGTATCAGAGTTACAAGCCAAAACTGGAGGCGCTCTTGAAGAATATGAAATTTCAGGAAGGACTTGTACGGTTTTCCAACGAAAATAAATTTTTCGATGCATTGTCCGAGTTAGCTTCATACTATCAAAAGTATCCTGAATGGACAATGATTTTCCATTGTTATTCAAATGAATCGGATAATGTGTATGGAAACAAGCAGCTGTTTTCCAATAGAGCGTATATTTTGAAACAAATATTGGTGGATGATTTGAAAATTCCTGTCCAAAAATTGAGTTTCATAAATAACATCAGTAATACATCGGAGATATCTAATTATATTTCATTGGAAATAACAGTGAAATAGACATTTTTGTAACTACTCAGGTGCTATTCACAGATTCGATTTCCGCGAGACATGTTGAAGCGGCAAATATATCTTGTCCATTTTTGATAGCAGTATCAATAACAGAGCGAATTCCTGCAAACCGTTCAACATCCTTTCCCTCCGGATTATGGAACTGACCGGACATTCGGCATGTGCCGTTACCAAACAATGATGCATGCCTGTGATTGTGGCGGTTGTGGTTGTAGGGGCATTGCCCTACGTCCCCCTACGCCCAATGTCGTCAAATTAAGGGCTGAAAGCCCGATAATCAACAGCATAGGGCAAGGCCCTTGCCGGCAAGGTTAGCCTTGCCTTGTGCTATTGATACCGCTCTTTCAGAGCTCCTTATGGCTTAACTTGATGACATTGCCCGTCAGGGGTTGAACACCTGCGGCGTTCGTAGATAGGCGGGAAATATTTTCTATTGATTGATATATAAGCCCTTTCATATAACAGCGCAAACGACTAATATGAAGCAGATTATGGATGCGACAAAAAATCCCGTCAGGGATGAAATATCGGTAGAAAACAGTCGGAAATCAGTAAGAATCCCGTCAGGGATGAAATGTAAAAACGAAGATACCGCGTGTCATCCCTGACGGGATTTTGC
>JAIRZR010000370.1 GCA_031267155.1 Prevotellaceae bacterium
TATATCCGGTCGGCGTTTTTATGAAAGCTGTCGTAGGTCATTTCGTAGCGTATCCAGAGACTTGCAAGGGCAAAACAGGCAAATCCCGACGCCAGCCCGACAATACTGATCAGCGTCTGCTTTTTGTATTTCCACAGATTGCGGAAAGCGATTTTTAAATAATGTCGTATCATATCTTAGACTGTTATTAATTTATTTTACATTTTTCAAACTTGTTTTGTCCTTCGTGCATTTGCACGAAGTATTTTTCCGATTGATTTTGTTTTTCGTGCACTTGCACGAAGCATTTTTTCGTCCGATTTTGTCCGTCGTGCACTTGCACGAAGCATTTTTTCGGCCGATTTTGTCCGTCGTGCAAATGCACGAAGCATTTTTCCGGACGGTTTTGTCCTTCGCACAGGCGTACAAAGCATTTTTTCAGACTTGTTTTGCTTTTCGGGAAAGCGATTTTTAAATAATGTCGTATCATATCTTAGACTGTTAATTTAAATTGCTGTTATTATTATCATGATAATTGCGGCAAAGATAGTACATATTTATTATATAAACCGAATTAAATTTGTTTTTTTACTTTTGCATCGGGATTTCGCAGAAGATATTTGGTTTTTACAGCGTAATCCCTCATACAATGAGATGATTATCTGTGATGATAGAGAATTTTGATTTTTGGAATACACAAAATATCCTGTTATGGGCGGTTCTTTCGCTAATGCTTGTTTCCTTTACGGTTCAGCTGTATTACTATCTGTTTATTTTCCGCAAAGTCGGACTGAAACAGCGGAAAAAGAAACCGGAACATACCGAAGAGCCTGTGTCGGTAATAATCTGCGTCAGGGACGAAAGCCATAACCTGTCGAAAATCCTGCCTTTAATATTGGAACAGGATTATCCCGAATACGAACTTATCGTCGTGAACGATAATTCGTCGGACGATTCCGAAGAGATACTGAAACTTGCACAGACGCAATACCGCCATCTGCAGATAAGAAACCTGATAGCGAACGGTTCTGTTCACGGTAAATCCGTCGTCCTGGGAGTGGGGATCAAAGCGGCGAAATATGACAGGCTGGTCATTACGGACGCCGCGTGCCGTCCTTCGGCTGGCTGGCTGAAATCCGTTTCCACGGGTTTCGATTCGGACATCGTTACCGGATATGTACGTTACAGCGCAGTCGGCAAACCCCTCAGAATTGCGAACTATTACGAGTCCCTGTTCCGGCTGGGATATGCCCTGAACAGGAAACCGTACACCGCTTCCGGCGAAAATGACAGTTTCCGCAGGGAGCTTTTTTTCGAAAAGGGATTCAATCCCATGCTCCGGAAGCCGGAAAAGGTGGAGCAGGTGTTTTTCAATTCGGTGATGAACAGGAAAAACACCTCCGTCGTTCTGCTGTCCGACGCCATTGTCGATTCGGAAAAGGTTTTATCGCCGGGCAAATGGCGTCTTGAATGTTCCGGAGACCTGTTTTCGAAAAGGCTGTTCCGCAGAGGCGTCCGGCATGTCAAGTCTCCGGAAATTGTTTCCAGAGCGCTGTTCTACCTGAGTTCCGTCGCTGCAATAATCCTGAGTGCGGATGTGATGTACCTGCTGATATCGATTGCGGGAGCGATCCTGCTGCGGCTGACTGTCCAGATACTCATATTCGTTTCGACACAAAAGGCGCTGGGTGAGAGGAAACTGCTTATGCATACGCTCCTCTGGGATTTTTATTCTGTCATTATATATCTGAACATTGCCCTGCTGATCAGGCATAGAAAAACAATCAGGCATCAATGAAAAAGGACGTGTTTAAACGGCTGGCAAAGGATACGGGCATTTACGGCATGAGTTCAATTCTTGCCCGGACACTGAATTTCTTTCTCCTTCCGGTATATACGCGGGTTTTGAGCGAAGGCAGTTACGGTCTTTATACCGAAATATTTGCCTATATCGCCCTTATTCAGGTTGTGCTTGTATTCGGCATGGAGACGGGGTTTTTCCGTTTTGCCTCTCTCGAGGGATACGATTCCAAAAAGGTTTTTTCCACCATCTCCTGTTTCATGCTGACTGTTTCATTAACATTCTTTTGCCTGTGCCTCATTTTTGCGGGAAAAATAGCCGCGGGAAAGAATTACTGTCCCATAGCCGTGATATATGCGGCAGGCATCCTGTCCATGGATGTCTTCACGTCCGTCTTTTTCGCGCGTCTGCGATACGGGCGGAAAGCCATGAAATTCGCCATATTCCGTACAGTAAAAATACTGTCCGAAATACTCTTTAATCTGCTGTTTCTGTTCCTGCTGCCTCAGTATTTCGAAAAACACCCCCAGTCGGCGCTGCTGAATTTCTTCACTCCCGGCGCTTCGTACATATATATACTGTCTGCCGTGTTTTGCAGCTGCATCGTTTCGGTAGCGCTTTTCGTTCCGGAAATAATGCGGACGAAATACAGGATACATTTTCCTTATCTTAAAGTGATTCTGATATATTCGTTTCCATTGATGCTTGCCGGACTTCAGGGCACGCTGAACGATTTTGTCGACAGATATCTTTTCAGGTATCTTGCGCCCGAAGACGCCTGTACATGGGAGGAACAGCTGGGCATATTCGGCGCGGCTGCAAAACTTGCCGTGCTGATGCTGCTGTTTGTGCAAATGTTCCGTTATGCCGCCGAACCCTATTTCTTTTCGGAAGCCTCGAAATCCGACATAAAACCCGTCTATGCAAAAGTCATGAAATATTTCACGGTTTTTTGCGTCATCATATTCCTGTCAATAAATTTCTACTCCGACATACTGCAATATCTCTTAGGCAAAAATTTCCGTTCGGGGATGACTGTTCTTCCAGTAATGCTCTTTGCATACATGCTGTCGGGAATCAATCAAAACATATCGATGTGGTATAAACTTGCATCCAAAACCAAAATAGCCATGATCGTAACTTTCGCAGGACTGCTGACTTCAATTGCCGTGAATTTCCTGTTTATGCCGAAATACAGCTACATGGCGGCAGCCTGGGGACACGTGGCAAGTTATGTGATTATGATACTCATTAGCTGGCATCTGTCCAAACGGTACTACAGAATCCCGTATCAATGGAAGTCCATAATCCTGTACCTGATTTCGGGAATAGCCCTGTTCTTTGCGAGTAAAATCATGGAAACATCATCCGTCCTGCTTAACCTGACGCTGAATACGGCTCTATTGCTGCTGTTCGTATTCTTTGTGGTGAGAAAAGAGTTAAGAACTAAAAACTAAGAGTTGACTGACGGGATTCTTACTGATTTCCGACTGTTTTCTACCGATATTTCATCCCTGACGGGATTTTTTATCGCATTAATAATCTGCTTCATATTAGTCGTTTGCGATGTTGTTATATGAAAGGGCATCAATATCAACAGAACAACCGTTCATCTCCCGTCACAAGCCTTTTAAGGCTTGCACGCGGTAGCAAACACCGGGATTGTTTTCACGAAAAATATAGTTGTAATAAAAGGATATACTGCTGCTGCCTGCGATTATGTTTGCATAAAATTCAAACAAAATTAGGTTTATATAATAAATAATCCTTACCTTTGCCTCAATTTTTTAAAGTATAATTTTTAAATATAATAATATATGAAGACAATAAAATACATTGCTGTAGCAATATTTTCATTAGCAGTTTTTAATTCCTGTACGGATAGTACGAACTTGCCCCCTGAGGACTTTGATGTCCCGAACTGGTACACCGAAAACCTCGAAGTAAAAGCCAGCGACTGGAAACTGGTTGGAGGAATAGATGAAATAGACTCATACTATGAATATATCTTCGATAATTTTCCGTATGTAGATGGAATCGTAAGCGTTTATATGTATCAAAATTTCGATAAAAATACGGAACTGCAAATTCCTTTACCTTACACATCTTACGAGGTAGATATTTTAGATAATGGAGAAGAAGTATATTATTCCATTCAGTATTCGTATGATATAGCAAGAGACGGGTCAATTGCTCTGAAAGTTCATGTAAGCGACTATTTCACCGGTCTTTTCAGACCCGATACTGAGGTTTTCAGGGTAGCTATAATTTGGTAAATTCAATTATAAAAGATATAATGAACTCAAATGTAAATGGAATTATTATTTTTCTACTGTTATTTGTTTCATGTAAAAAACAGTCTCAGGTAGAAATAACAAAATTGGATTGTGTTTTCAAAATGGATCAGTTCAGTGATTCCAGTTTTTTCAAGGGGGTTACATATATTAATAATTATCAAAATCATATTTATGTT
>JAIRZR010000412.1 GCA_031267155.1 Prevotellaceae bacterium
TACCTTTGCGCCTGCATTAAAATTAATAAAAAGAAGGTAAAATATGGCAGATGAAAAGGTTATTTTCTCGATGGTGGATGTAAGCAAGACATATCCTCCCCAGAAGCAAATACTCAAAAACATATATCTTTCGTTTTTCTATGGAGCGAAGATTGGTATAATAGGATTGAACGGTTCCGGGAAATCGTCTCTGTTAAAGATAATTGCAGGGATAGACAGGAATATACAGGGCGAAGTGGTTTTTTCGCCCGGATATTCGGTCGGATATCTGGAGCAGGAACCGCAGCTGGACGAAAACAAGACCGTTAAGGAGATTGTCCAGGAAGGTGTTCAGGAAATTGTAGATTTGCTTGCAGAATACGAAGCCGTTAACGCCCGTTTCATGGAAGAACTCTCCGATGACGAGATGAATAAACTGATTGAACATCAGGGAGAATTGACCGAAAAAATTGAAATGTGCGGCGGATGGGAAATCGACAGCAAGCTGGAGCGGGCTATGGACGCCCTGCGGTGTCCCGACGAGGCTCAGCCTGTCAAACACTTGTCGGGAGGCGAGCGCAGGCGTGTTGCACTGTGTCGCCTGCTGCTGAAGGAGCCGGATGTGCTTCTGCTGGACGAGCCGACGAACCATTTAGACGCCGAATCCATACAGTGGCTCGAAATGCATCTGCAACAGTATAAGGGAACAGTGATCGCCGTCACCCACGACCGGTATTTCCTTGACAATGTGGCAGGATGGATTCTCGAACTCGACCGTGGCGAAGGTATTCCGTGGAAGGGAAACTATTCGTCCTGGCTCGAACAGAAATCGAAACGTCTGGAGATGGAAGAAAAACAGGAAAGCAAGCGCAGGAAAACTCTGGAGCGCGAACTGGAATGGGCGCGCATGTCTCCGAAAGCCCGTCAGGCAAAGTCGAAAGCCCGTCTGTCGGCATACGAGAAAATGGCAAGCGAAGACAGCAGGCAGAAGGAGGAAAAGCTCGAGATATTTATCCCCAACGGTCCGCGTCTGGGAAACACTGTAATCGAAGCCATTAATGTAAAGAAATCGTATGGAGACAGAGTGCTTTTCGAAAACCTCAACTTCAAACTGCCTCCTGCCGGAATTGTCGGCATCATCGGTCCCAACGGAGCCGGAAAAACGACCCTGTTCCGCCTGATCATGGGTATCGAAACGCCTGATGAAGGGACGTTTGCCACCGGCGAGACAGTGAAGACTGCCTACATCGACCAGCAGCACAAGTCCATCGACCCCGACAGGACTGTTTACGAAATTATTTCGGACGAAAACGAGTACATACGTCTGGGAAACAGGGAAATTAATGCGCGGGCATACGTGTCGCGCTTCAATTTCAGCGGGGCGGATCAGGAAAAGAAAGCCGGCGTACTCTCCGGAGGAGAAAGAAACAGGATGCACCTGGCGCTGACCCTCAAGGATGAAGGAAATGTGCTCCTGCTCGACGAACCGACTAACGATATAGACGTTAATACATTGAGAGCGCTGGAAGAGGGACTGGAAAACTTTGCCGGCTGCGCCGTTGTGATTTCACACGACAGATGGTTTCTTGACCGTATTGCCACGCATATACTTGCTTTCGAGGGAGATTCGTATGTTCACTTTTTTGAGGGAGGATACAGCGAATACGAAGAAAACAAAAAGAAACGGCTTGGGGACAGTGCGCCTCACCGTCTGAAATATAAGAAATTAGTCAAATAATCCCGTACAATTACAAAATTATGTCAAAAGAGCGCAGGGAGCGGGTCAATATAGTATATTCCACAAATCCCGACTACAGGTACGAACACGACGACGCCGGCGAACAGGAAACTCTTGAGCCTGCGAAACAAAAGCTGACGGTGCGCCTGGACAAAAAGCAGAGAGGCGGAAAAAAGGTAACGCTCGTTCAGGGATTTGCCGGTTCCGAAGACGACCTGAAGGACCTGGGCAAAACACTGAAAACCAGGTGCGGAGTAGGCGGAACAGTCAAGGATGGAGAGATTCTCATACAGGGGGATTTCAGAGATAAAATCGTGGAACATCTTGTCAGGGAAGGTTATAAAGCAAAAAGAGGCAATTAATGATATCCGACAGCCTGACAAACAGCGCGACAGATACGGGAAAACTGTATATTCCCCGGGAGTTCAAAGTATTCGGGGAAAGTTCCCTTGCATACAACCGGGTATCGGAGATAACTGAATCTCCAAGCATAAATCATCGCGACAATATTGTCAGAAGCTGGCTTGCCGTGGGCTTGAGCATTTATATCCTGCTGATATTTTTTGCTTTAAAGGGGCGAATGTCAAGTATCCACAGAATGTTTGTCAGTTACCGCTTTGCAAAAAAACAGTACGAAGAAACAAGCCGGGTAACTACCCTCAATACCACATACATAATCCTGTTTGCGATAATCGTTGTCTCGATTCAGTTCTCGCTGTGGAGCAATTACCGGGAATACGGGATGGCGACAGTTCCTTTCCTGAGCCTGTCGGGTATTTTTATCGTACAGTCGGCGGCTCTGAAACTGCTTGGCATGATATGCCATTCCGAAGACATTATGGGGGAAATCAGTCTCAACCGAAACCTTTACCTGAGCGTATCGGGAATAACTGTCATGCCCCTGACGGTTCTGGCGCTGTTATACGAAGGAAGCGAAGTCGAAACCGCGGCTCTGATAATTTCGGAAATATTGTTGGGAATAC
>JAIRZR010000223.1 GCA_031267155.1 Prevotellaceae bacterium
TGTATGTTTATACTCTATTTCATCCGCGTGAAGCGGCAGGAGCATATAGAAATTCACCTCGTCGCCGCCGGGCAGCGGGCAGACGGCGGCCTCCTGCCCAAAGGGAGACGGCATACAGAGCATCACGCCGCAAAGCTCCGTGTTTTCGGCGTAAGGTTCGGCCGGGTCGGCGCCTACGACGCTGTGACCGTAACCCAGCCACGTATTGTTTTCGCCGGGGAAACGCGCCATGGCCTTTAGCAGCCTGATCGGCCAGTACCAGCGCTCGTCGTCGTTTGAAATCTCCCAATCGGGCGGCAGGCAGATAAGCAGCTCCGCGCGCTCCAGCTTGTGCTCGCGCAGTTCCTCCGGCACATTCATACGGTGCGCGCCCATGCCCATCGTCACGAGCGTATAGTAATCCCGCTCCTCGCTTGGCTCGACGATACAGATATCGCAGTGAATATCCGGCGAGACGATTTCGTGAAACACAGTGGCGAATTCGCCGAACTGGGCCGCGATGTGGGCGTCCACAATCTCCATTTCTTCTTGGGTGTAGATCTCGGGGGAATAATCCTCTTGCTTTTTATCTTTTTTCTTCTTGAAAAACATATACGCCTCCTTCTCATGCTTCCTCTTTATATTTTTTCGACAAATGTTTTTATCATATTTTCATACTTTTATTGAAACACTCCATCCATTTTGTCCCTATCGTAATCGAGCAGCCACTCGTTATATTTTATATAAAACGGTTCAAGCGTCTCTTTATTCGTTCCTATAATATCGAGCCCCCGGTCGTCATACATGCTGAAAATCATTTCTTTTTCTCTCTGTATAAAATATACCTCCCCCTCTGTCCTTGGGCGCCTATCCGGAAAATCGCTATTGTTGATCGATTCCAATATGCTCTCGTAATTTATTCTGTCGATGCCTAATTTAATGACGGCAAGCGCGGTTTTAAAATTTTCTTCATAGATGCCGTTCTCCTCGAATATGTCGATTTCATCCCGCTTTAATTCAGATATAGTGCGGAATATTTTATCGGCGAATCTGATTTTACCGCTTCGATAGATGAAATATACTTCGCGGCAATCATGAAATACCGCATCAAATAACTCTTTCGCCCGGTTCAATCCCTCCGTAAAATACGCATCCTCGCCCGTGTGATTAAAATAATCAATCCCATCATTATCGTGCAGATCAAAGCGCAGCGCATAGTGACAATTATAAAAAATCGATTGCTTCAGCACCACGCCCTTATAATTACGTTCCATAAAGTTCGTATATTCACTTTTCACATTGTTCATTGCATTCATTTTTTCAGCATTACATCGATTTCCCCGCATGTATTTCTTTCGCGGATTTCAAACGACCGTCCTCAAACCATTCTTTGACCATACCGTCCACCCGCCCTTTTTTATAAAACTTTTCGCCTCCCAGCTGTCCATTCTTGTACCACCATTTTCCGCATCCGTCGGCAATGCCGTCAAGGTATTCTGTTTCGCTTCCTAACGTTCCGTCGTCATAAAACCACTGTTCCACGCCCGAAAACAGTTCACCCCGGTAATAGATGTATCCATTATCGTCCCTGCTTGTTTCTGTTGATTTCACTATTATTCGACCTTCCATTTCGCACCTCTCACCGGGACATACTTCTTCAATCCTCTTCACATTCTATCACCACGCTTTTATTTCCCACATCGATCCTCACGTCATTTTCATCGAGTGAAAGCCCCTCTCGCGGTAAGCTCTTCTTATATCTCGATAATAGTTTTTCTCCCATAACCAACGTTAATTGATATTCCGTCTGTCCCGTTTTACCGGTGAAAATTTTAAAAGAGGCTGTCCGTTCATCCGCCCCTTCGAAGATAACCCCGTCGCACCAAAATCCCTTGGTCGTTTCAGTATAATTGCTTTCGAAATACCGGCAAAGTTCATATTCCAACAAAACGCAGAATTTCCGGTCAAATTCAATTTCCATTGCGCGGCCCTTTCCCATTCCATCTTTCTCGCCGTTTTATCATCCCCCAAACCTCAATAAATAAACTTCCCATCTAAATAATAGATACTTTTTTGATATTCGGAAACATAACCGTCGTCGTCCGTCTGCGTTATTTCGTACACCGCTTTCTTGAAATTCTTGCCCGCCGGATCGTTCTGCAACGCTTCATGTAACACCGCTAACTTTTTCTCGACTTCCCCGTCGTCGCTTTTTTCATACGTTTCAATATATGCTTCAAGCTGATATTTGTACTCGAAAAGTTCCGCCACTATTTCTTCGTTATCTGTCGTTTCGTACTTTGGTTCTCCCGCATTCTTTTTAACCTCGGCTTCGCTCATGTTTACTTCGGCAAAGCTGAAATCGGGCACTTCATGACTCTTTTCTTCTGCTTTGTTGAAATGACAAGCCGCACCTGCCAGTCCCACTAAAACAACAAGACCGATAATGATTATGATACTTTTTTGTCTACTCATTTTTGCGCCACCTCTTATTTTGCTCATTTCCCGCCATCGAATGCTCATTTAAAACTCGTTCTTTTTATACACGTTTACTATTTCATCCTCAAAGAGAGGAACGTAGCTGTAATTCGCCCACGTGAACGGGATCCGGTGGAGCGATTCGATTTTATAACATTTGATTAGAGCTGAAGCCAGCTTTTTACCGGCATACTTCAAAACATATTTTTTGCCCTTCTCATTATAAACGTGCAGTTCAGCAAATCCCTTGCTCGATTCCGATTCCAGTTTCAGCGACTTTATATTTTCGATACTAACAAGTCCAATTCTCTTATCCTCGAGCTCGTACGTCCTGCTCTCTCGTCTCAAAAACTCCATGTCGCGCATATCTTTTTTATCGATCCAGTTCTCTTTAATATAATTTTTTATGAGATAATTCTCTGTGAGATATTCATACCGCAACCAAAATGTCTCGCCTTTGCTAGATCCGCGGAACATATTTCGAGTGGTAATTCCAGAGCGCCTGCGCATATAAAACTGAGCGATGTAATCTATCTCGTCGAGCGGCATCTGAAGATACTCGTGCCCATAACATATCACTATATGCCTTCCGCTGACTTTGACGTAAAGCGGCGTCGATGTATAGACCTTATTCATACTTCTCATACTAAACGCGACCGCAATCAGATATAAAAAGGGAATCCCCGCATAGATAAAAAGCTCTTTTATGCGAAATACTACACAGAGAAAAAAGATGATAATAAGCATGAATACCATGAAAAACCGCAGGAATTTCCCGCGCTCTTTGGCAAACGCTTTCTTGCTTATCTTATTGAGTTGAAAATTATTATAATCACTCATGTGCTTTGATGCTTTATTATTGCCACTGTGCCCGTAAATGCAGCGGTAAATACTTGAGAGGTTCGTCAAATTTTCCTTTCCAGCTTTCATCCGGCAAGTAATCTTCCAACTCAATATCATAAAACCCGTTTATGTATTCTTTTTTATCAAAATCTATGAAAAAATTGAGATACGCATATCCTTCTTCGGGATATTTTCTGTCTATCTCATAAATGATTTCCGATAATTCTTTGTGCGTCAACTTATATTCTTGAATGCTTTCCAAATAGGGTTTTATGTTATAGTCGGTAACAACTAATACGCCGTTTCTAAAATTGATTCGGCGTTCTTTACTGCTGAGAATAGACGGGCTGTATTTTTCATAATCAAGTATCCACCACGCAACAGGCATTGCGTAGAAATAAAATTTTTCCTTGTATTTCACACTGCCCACAAGGTAATCTTCTAAAATTTTTTGTTCTAATGATTTCATGTTCTCCCGAATGATATGACACGGCATGAGCAATAATTTGTCCCCCATAAGAATCCGGGCGATTTGTCCATTTTCGGTAAAACCGGCACGTATTCTATTCGTCATTATCATATTCTATTCGGATAAAACAAGTCAAGTATAAAGTTGTCGTCTTCCCGATTGCCAGCTCTTTATTTTTGAGTGGCGGGTAATGTTCCGACTGTTTACGATGTGGGGGCATACTTCATTATTTTTATAACTTTATTTTTATATTTTTTAAATCATTTAATTTTATTGTAAAATTTTCAGTTTTATTTTGCAGCCCTTTTATTTGTTCCAAATATTCATTGCAATTCATTTGTTCTAAAAATCCTATATATTGGTCAAATTTATTTAACGTCTTAACATAATGACTTTTTAATTCTCCAATACAATTATGCGA